>NZ_JBALOP010000043.1:0-44116 GCF_036962685.1 Bacillus sp. JJ1566
CAATTGGGGTGCAGTTCAACAGGGCAGACGCTTCTTTCTTTTTAAAATAATTCCTTTGCCAACAATCGATATACATTCAATCGTTTTTCCTGAGAATGTGGGATGCTGCAAATCATCGCTTCATCGTAACCATACTCTTCTTGCTCCTGACGCAGTTTTTCTGCAATTGCTTTAACTGATCCAACTAAGTGAAGCTTTTTCCGATTTTCTTGAATGGTCGCTCGTTCTACTTCGGTTAATGGATAGTTTTGTGCTTCCTCTGGAGTTAACACCTGTCCAAGCTTCCCTTTCATTAACCATAGACGCGCAATGTCATGTGGCAATGCCTCAAACTCAGCTTCCTCTTCTGTTTCCGCAACGGTAACCATATAGGAAACAGTAATCTCTGGCTTTTCCATAAAGACAGTTGGTTTAAATTCTTCTCTATATAATCCTAAAATATCCTTCGTCATTTCTCCGTTGAAAAATTGTGCAAAGGAATAGCCAACTCCCATCCTTCCTGCCATTACTGCGCTGTTTCCAGTTGAACCAAGCAGCCATGCTTCTGGCAAAACAACTTGGGAAGGAGTTGCAATTGTATGTTTATAAAGAGGATGCTCGGGTACCTCGTCCTTTAGCATTTGTAAGGCAAGATCGAATTTTTCGTACATATTATTCACCATTGGCTGGCGGCCTTCCGATAGTGCATAGATCGCATATTGGTCCCCGCCCGGTGCACGGCCGACTCCAAAATCAATTCTCCCTGGAGAATATGAACTTAATGTTTTGAACACCTCTGCAAGCTTCAATGGCGAGTAATGCATCATCATGATTCCGCCAGTTCCGATTCGAATCCGCTTTGTTTTCGCTGCCAAATGTGCCACTGAAATCTCAGGAGCTGAGCTTGCATATGAACCCGTTCCATGATGCTCAGCCATCCACATCCGGTGGTACCCTAAATCATCTGCTAAGATTGCGAGCTCCTCTGCTTTTTTTAATGCACCCGCAGGTGAATTTCCTATCGTAATTGGCGCTTGGTCCAGTACACTTAATCTCATTTTCCGGTACTCCCCTTTCTCTGTGGGACACAGGGACAGGTCCCTTGTCCCTGTAAAAATATGGTGGGACAGTGGGACCTGCCCCTCTGTCCCTAAAAATAAGGTGCCAGCTCCCGTTTTGGGCTGACACCTTTTTATATTCTGATTTATGCTTTCTTTACAAAATCAACAAATGCTTCAACTTTGCTATCTAAGAAACCAAGTGTTGTTTCGTCAACCAATTGACCTGTTTGTTCATCAATTTTTTGACTCGCAAAGTTAATTAATATTTCGTTTGCGCCTGGAGGTAGAATATTTGCCTGAATACCAGGAGCTACTAAAATATCACGCAAATGCAATTGGGCACGAAGCGTTCCCATCATTCCAGGAGTTGCACCAAGTGTCATGACAGGCTTGCCAATAAATACTTGCTCCACGCGTGATGTCCAATCCAAGGCATTTTTTAAAACACCAGGAACTGACCAGTTATATTCAGGTGTAATTATGACCACACCATCTGCTTTAGCAATCGATGCCTTAAATTCCTTTACGACCTGTGGCGGGTCCAATTCATCATCTTGATTAAAATGAGGTAAAGCCCCAATATCAGCGATTTGCATATTCAATTTTTCCTTGTATCGTTCCTGCATGGTCTTAGCGACTTGCATATTAAACGAATTTTTTCTTAAACTTCCAACAAGTGTTACGATGTTCATCCTTTTACCTCCCAAGTTGTAAAAATCATTAATAACTCCACATTATAGTAATTTGTTCCATTTTTCAAACAGAGTGCTTGAATACCTCTGGATAAAAAAACATCGACAAGCTTTTATTACTTGTCGATGTTTATCTCATGGGACGAGGAACCTGTCCCTCTGTCCCTCATTTAAACCAATCCGCTTTTTCCATATTTACAAATGGGATCTCTGTATCTACTTCCCCCACAATTTGATTTTCCTCAAAGTCTACTCCTTTTAGCCATTGTGCAAAATCAAATACGGTAGGTTCTTGGTCCCCGCCAAGTGCACACCAGGCTTCTAGTTTTTCAGGAAAATAGGCAGAAGTATGAATAGTTCCCGCCCAGCTTCCATAAAGCTTAGAAAAAACCTCTTTATCCGTATCATTTAAAAGTCGAAAAGCCTCAATCCCGTTTAAGTTCTCTTTTTCTTCTATTGCCTGCAGCCTCTTATTCGAATCATCTAGGACACGGCGATTTTCTTCGGTTAAGACATGAAAATGATTGGTACAAGTATATCCTCGCCTTACCTCTACTCTTCTTGGTGACGTTTCTACGATAAAAGGCATCTCACAGCTAGAATCAAATAAAACATAGCTAAAAGAACCTCGATGCGGAATTTCCTTTAATAACCGGACTGCTTCTTCTACATTTGCACATAGTTCGAGAATAAGTCTTCCAATCATATAACAAACAAATCCGTCTCTAGGACGTCTTCGGTTCATAAAGGTATACCCCATTGATAATCCCTTATCGTTCATCCCATCAGATCGACCGGTAATTTTTTGGGTTAAACCGAGGGTTGCATGCCCACCATCGGTTGGTTGAAATACAACTAGGCGGCCATCATAGGTCTTCGGATGATAATCATAGTTCCGGATCATGTAATTGTCGCCAACCAATATCGAACAACCTGAGGGTCTAATATTAACCCTATACCCACCAAATTCCATCAATACCTTTTCCATCGACCAATCCAAGGCATCCTGTAGTCCCAAAAACTCTTCCCACATAAATGGAGCCAATCGTTCAAATACCTGTTTCGTCTCAATTGAATCAATTCGAAATAGCGGCTTTCTTACTTTCCATTGCTGCTCCCGATTCCTCACCAAAAAAGAATCCTTAAGAAGCCTTCCCTGCATATGACCGAAATCAAAATGACTCCCCCGAAACTGAATCACATCCGCAAAAATCCTCTTCATAAACGAACCCTCCTAAATGGGACACAGGGACAGGTTCAATGTCCCGGTAATAATTAAATTACTAACAGAAACCATCCAATTTTTTCATTAATCAGTTACAATGTTACAATTTTAGTTCATTATCTAAAAATAAAATAGACCAAACCATAAGGCTTGATCTATTATTGGAATGCTCTTTATCATTATAATCTTAGGTTCTGCTGGTTTCAGGAACAACTTCTCGACTAGGTTTAAATAGAAGACTAAGACTGTATAAACCACTTAAGCCCACTAAACCATAAATAATCCTGGATAAAAAGGAATCCTGGCCGCCAAATATAGCAGCTACTAGATCAAATTGGAAGAATCCAATCAGCCCCCAATTAATTGCCCCAATAATCACTAAAGCAAGCGCAAAACGTTGTAATCCACTCATAATTATCGCTCCTTTTATTTAGTAATTTTAGGTTTTACAAAAGTTTTTTAAAATATACATACAAGAGCTTAGCCCTGCCTCTTTGCCCCAAAATCAATCCCGTTCTTAATATAAGGAATGGCTGACTTTATCATATCCTCTGGGCTAATGGTATCCGGACTTCTCCTCCATTCGACGGAAGCCCCGTACATTCCCCAACTAAGCATGATAGCTGTTACTTTTAGAGAATTTTCATCATATGTAGGATGTTGTCTTTTTAACATTTTATAAAAAATGACTTCGATTTGGTCTCGAATAATCCGCGCAATTGTATCCTCATACCCGCGATGGCATCGATTCGATAAGGAAAGCTGAAAATTCGTAATGGCCTTAAAGATGCCTACAAACGTTTCTTCATTTAATTCACTTTGTTTAAAGGACTCACTATCCAAATTAATTAGCAGAACCTCAGATAAAACCTTTTCAAGCAAATCATAAATATCCTCAAAATGATAATAAAACGTCGCCCGATTAATCATCGCTTCAGTCGTGATGTCTTTTATCGTAATGTCTTTAAATTCCTTTTTTCCTGAAAGGTCAATGAAAGAATCCATAATTAACTTTCGTGTCCTTAGTACTCGGGGGTCTGTTTTTACTTCAGGCATTTTGTATCCCTCCTACTTTTTCAACATTTTTTTAAATGTGTTGGATATCCAACATTTCAAGTAATCTATTGGTGTCTATGCTTTTCATTATCTACTAAAATGAAAGTACAAAGCAAACAAGTAGCATTAAAAATAAAAAAGTGAGGGAATTCAAATGACAAACAATTTAATGTGTGATTTAGAAACAGGTGTATGTGGAGTAGGAGGAGACGAAGAAATGGAAGTAATTGATTTTAACGAACCTACAAAGACGATTGATTTATATTATGTAACAGACCCCATTTGCTCCCATTGTTGGGCACTTGAACCTACTTTCCGCCGGTTCAAAGAACAATATGGACATTATTTTAATTTCCACACTGTCTTAGGTGGATTACTTGAAAAATGGCATGGTGGACCTGTTGATCCGGCAAATGGAATTTTTGGACCAGCAGATGTAGCAGGC
Organism: Bacillus sp. JJ1566; assembly: GCF_036962685.1. Lineage (NCBI taxonomy): Bacteria > Bacillati > Bacillota > Bacilli > Caryophanales > Bacillaceae > Bacillus > Bacillus sp. JJ1566. Next base: position 4,459 of record NZ_JBALOP010000043.1, read on the forward strand.
CACTGGAGAGAAGTTGGCGAATATTCACGTATGCCAATCGATGGATCATTGATGGTTGACAATCCTGTTCAATCTTCCTTCCCTCCATCACGTGTGTACAAAGTGATTCAAAAAAATCATGGTGACGAAAAAGCAAATGAATACTTACGCCATGCAAGGGAAGAACTATTTGCATTCAATAAAAATATCGCAGAAAAATCCGTGATGATTGAAAATGTAAATCATGTAGGGCTAGACGGAGAAGCTATCGTAAATGAAGCAGAATCTGAAATCGGGCAGCAACTATTAAACGAAGACTTTGCTCTTGCAGCAAAGCTTGGTGCAAGAGGCTTTCCAACCATTATTATGGTGAATGAAGAAAATAAAGGCGTCAAAATTGTTGGCAGCCGTTCATTGGACAATTACGTTGCCGGACTTTCAAAAATTACTGGTGAAGAAGAACCACAAGCCAAGCTGCAACCTGCATTATCTGAGTTGCTTGAAAAAGAAATTCTTTTCGCAAAGGAAATTGAAGTCATGTACGATTTGGAACCATCTGAACTTCAAGCTTTCGTTGAAAATCAATTAAATCCAGAAACATATGAGAAAAAAGAACTTCTCGGCGAAAAATATTTTGTGAAAAAATAAAGTTAATCGAAAAAATCTGTAAACCCTACAGCCGGGTTTACAGATTTTTTTGCTTATACCTTTTCCCACTAATCGTCCCCATCATCGACATTGGCGCATTCATGTCGACAAAGAATAGTACGACAGTTGTATCTTCGACGGCTGTTATTGAGGGGAGCGTCTCCTCTAAGTTCGTAACAGCCTCCATTTTTTTAATCTGAAGGTCGCCGACAGTAAGCTCTCCATCTAAGACATATAAAAATGGTTGTAAGCCTTGATAAACAGGAATTTCTAGTTGTTCCCCCTGTTTAGGATGTGCATCAAGAATATAAACATTTTGTCTCACTTTGAGTGGCGCCTGACTCTCTTCTGGGCCCACCATGAGATACCAATCCCGATTTCGAATTGGTTTTTCATGGAATTGAATAGTTGGTTCTAGATCTGTTTTTTGTGGACGCACAAAAATTTGAAGCATCTCGACTTGATCATTTTTCACTTTTTCCTCATGCCAAAAGCTTTTTCCGGCATTCATCATCATTAAGTTACCTGGAGTTATGGGTACCTCCAAACCTGTTGAATCCTTATGATGCATCGTACCATGCCACACATAGCTCAAAATTTCATCATTCACATGCTCATGCATTTTGATGATTAATCCTTTTTTCATAACAGCATGGTCGATAATGCTTAATGGGCCGAATGAAAAATCCTCGCTCCCCTCTAAAATATCTCCCGGCTGAATTCGTGTAATTGTGAATGGTCCCCGAAATGGTTGTTTATGCAAATCTGCAAAAAGTTTTTGTAACATAAAGTACCACCTTTTTTGATACTATAACATTCTACATATTATAACCTTTTTTCGTGTTCTTGTAGTCTACATGATTACTATACTTTATATGATCTTCATTTTTTTCGAGAAAGAGGACAGGTACCACCATCTACATCAACTCAGAAGAATTAAAGCCAAAAAGATTGTATAGTTTATATGCTATTAAGAGCTCAAAACGTACTTCTGCGTCATTTAAATCTACATCCAATAGCTCGGCGATACGGTCAATCCGATATTCGAGCGTGCTTCGGTGAATATATAATGCATTAGAAGCCTCCCTCACGTTTCCATTATTAAGTAGGAAAACCCTTAATGTCCCGAAAAGATCAACGTTATTTTTTTCAGAATACTGTACTAATACCCCTAGATTTTTCTTGATAAATATTCTAGCTGACTGCACATCACTTGTATTACTTAAAATGGTATAGGCCCCGAGGTTATCATATAATGCATAGCCACCATTGGGATTGCGATTCATAATGACATTTTTTGCTTTTGTGGCTTTTATATAACTATCGTAGTAGTCTTCTAGTTTTGTTGTATTGCCGCCAATTCCGACAAAAAGATTGAGCGTAGATTTCTCTTTTTTAGTAACTTCAAACATAAATGAATATAGTCGTTTCCAAAAGTTCTGCTCATTCGGTGTTTGAACAATAATGATAAAGTCATCACTTTTACGGCTAAAAATGATGTTCTTAAAATGAAAGGATAAATCAGACTTAACTTGCTCCCATATCCTTGATTTTTTTGCCTCTATCGCCACTACATTTTCTCCAGAATCATCCTCTATAAAAAAGGAGCCTACTACAACTGTATGAGGTTCAAGTATATTCCAATTGGTTAATGTCGCATATTGGATAATTTTCTCTGGATTTTCAATCGACTTAGTAAACAATTGATTGACGAAACCTTCTTGAATTTGTTCTTTTGTATCCAAAACGAGTTTTTGTTTAATAAACTCAATTGCGTACACATTTATAACATAATCAATCGTAAGGCGAATGAGACGATGCATTTTTTTCTGGTAAAGACTTACGATCAAATATCCTAGAGCTTTATTTCCCTGTAAAATAGGAAGTACATGCAAGACCGTATTATTTAATGTTATTTGCAGGTCTTCGGTACATAGCTTTGTTATTTTGTTTTTCATTTTCATGATTTCATTTTGGTATTCGTTTTGGAGGTGCTTTTCCTCTCCTTTTATCTTTGAGGTAATCGGGTTCATAAACCTGTCATACAAGAATACAGTACTATCTATCATGGGGCTAATCGTAGTTGTAATCTCAACCAAATCTGCACCTTTTACTGTCTTTTTTACTAATTCCTGTTGATGCTCTAGAATGGTTTCAAGACTTTTTTTACTTTCATATTCAAACTTATAAAGTCTTGCGTTTTCGATTTGCATTGAAACGAAGTCCGAAACAAATTTCAAAAATTCTAGGTCTTCTTCCGTAAAATTGCCTTCCCCACCTGTCGTGACATAAATAACTCCAATTGTCTTTAAATTTACAAGTAACGGAACCGTTAGTTCAGTTCCTCCTGGTATTTCCACAAAAGGAAAGTAGGAATCTAGTGATTTATTTGAGTTGATTTTTATTTTGATAGGATGTCCAACTGGCCCATACCACGGGGGATGGAGATCAAAGCAAGTATTTTCTTCATCATATAAGTAGACACATGCACCACTTGCTTGAGTTCCTTTACATGCTCTTTCGACGACCTTTTCGATGATATGATCAATTGAAGAGTTCGGGAGGATATTTTCTTTAATCCACTCAATCCCCTTCATTTTTCTTTTTTGACTTTCCTTTTCTCGAGCAAGGACCAATGATGATGCTACATCGTGCCCGAACTCTGTAAATATTTGCTCAGCTTCAATAATTAATGGAATAAATTCACGAAAGCCAATTACGCAAAGTCCAAAGCTTTCGTTAAGATTATGTAGGGGGACTGTAAACCAGGTTGATAGATTTTCATTTTTTATCGCAGTATGAAAAGCACAATTCGTTTCTTCACGTTTATCCTTCTGCCACCAAATTGCATTTTTCAGAAGTTTAGGAGAGCAGTCGCTTACATCTAAGTGTAGCGTTTGATCGATTGTGAACTGTTCACCCTTCCAAACCTTGGGAACGAGTCTTCCTTTTTCATAAAGGACCACTCCCACTAAATCACATGCATATTCCTTATAAAATCCATTTAACAAGTAATCTAGTGTCTCTTCTATTGTGTCAAATGTAACAAGGTGGCGGGCCATTGTTCGTAAATGATTGTCAATTTTCTTCATTAACTTTTCTCGTTTTTGAGTTAATTCCAAATGAATCGCCACCTTATCAATTGTTTTCTATATTAATTCAACTCTTTGCTTTAAAATCCTTCTTCATCATGCATAAAAAGAACTATTTAAGGATTTCTTTGGCAATTACAACTCGTTGAACCTGATTGGTTCCTTCGTAAATTTGCATTATTTTTGCATCTCTAAAATACTTCTCTACAGGGTAATCACGGATAAATCCATATCCTCCAAAAATTTGGACTGCATCCGTTGCTACCTTCATTGCGGTATCAGAGGCAAAACATTTTGCAAATGATGCATGTTTAATAGAAGGAGTACCCGACTGTAAAAAGTGAACGGCTTGATGAACAAGGAGCCTTGCTGCTTCAATATTCATAGCCATGTCGGCAAGCATGAATTGAATGGCTTGAAGATTTGAGATTGGTTTACCAAACTGTATTCTTTCCTTTGAATAAGCAAGTGCATCCTCATATGCTGCTTGGGCAATCCCCACAGCTTGAGCCCCTACCATCGGTCGTGCATTCATCAGTCCTTGTAAAAAGATTTTTAAGCCTGCACCCTCATCACCGATTCGGTTTGAGACAGGTACACGAACATCTTCAAAAATAATTGAGGCTGTATTGGAGGCACGTAACCCAAGCTTTTTCTCTTTTACACCAACTTGCAACCCTTCTGAATCTCGCTCTACAACGAAGGCAGTAAAACCATTGTCTTTTACTTTTGCAAGGACTACGAAAAAGTCAGCATAGCTCGCATTCGTAATAAAGCATTTTTCCCCATTTAAAATGTACTCGTCACCACTTCTAATGGCGGTTGTTTTCAATGAACTAACATCACTGCCAGCACCTGGCTCGGTCAGAGCAAACGAAGCTAGCTTTCCTTCTCTAGTCAGTTGGGGCAGATACTTTTTCTTAAGCTCTTCACTTCCGCCAACAAGGATTGGATATGCTGAAAGTGAGTTTGCCTCAATACTTGTTGCAACACTCGCACAAGCCTTCGCTATTTTCTCAACAATGAGTGCGTGAGAAAGCTTATCGATGCCGGGTCCTCCATACTCTTCTGGTATAGCTAGGTTTGATAAACCTAACTCATGTAGCTTTTTCAAAATCTCCAATGGAAATTCTTCTTTTTCATCATACTGTCGTGCAAAAGGAGCAATTTCATTTTTGGCGATGTCACGTGCGAAACTGGCTATTGTTTGTTGTTCGTCTGTTATCATTAAGCTCACTTATATCACCCTTTTATATTACATTCTCTGTATATCCTAAATATGTGGATTGTACCAATGGATTTTGGATTAATTCATCTGCTTTGCCTTCAAGGACAAATTTGCCTCGGTCCATCACGTATGCCCGATCGGCAACACTTAGGGCTGCTTTCACATTCTGTTCGACCAAAATGACCATTGCCCCAAACTCATCCCTAATTTTCTTCATAATATCGAGTATTTCTTTGACGATTAATGGTGCAAGCCCCATTGATGGCTCGTCTAGAAGAATCACTTTTGGATCAGACATCAATGCCCTAGCAATGGCTAACATTTGTTGCTCCCCACCACTTAAAGTCCCTGCGACACTATTTATATGCTTGTTTAAACCTGGAAACATCTCAATCATTCGGTCTATTTTTGTGGCAACCAACTGTTTTTCTTTTCGGTATTTGAAATACATACCTAGCATTAGGTTTTCTTTGACGGTCAAATTTGAAAAGATTTGTCTTCCTTCAGGAACTAATGCAATGCCGCTTTCGATTACTTTATGGGCTTTCAATTTTGAAATGGCAACTTCCTCATAAAACACATCACCTTCTGAAGGCTTATAAATACCTGAAATGGTTCCTAATAATGTGCTTTTCCCTGCACCATTTGCACCAATAATTGAAATAATTTCACCTGGATTCACAACAAGGTTAATCCCGTCGATTCCCCTAACCCTTCCATGATAGGTTGTTAAATTCGTTGTGCGGAGTGTCATAGTACTTCCTCCCCTAAATACGCAGCAATGACTTTCGGATCCTTTTTGATTTCGTCCGGTGTCCCTTCTGCAATCTTGTTTCCAAAGTCGATTACGACAATTTTATCCGCAATTTTCATGACTGTATTCATGTCATGTTCAACAAATAGAAATGAATATCCTTCTTCTCTCATGTCAAGTAGGATATCTGCAACCTTTGCAGCTTCTCCATCATTTAACCCTGCCATTGGCTCGTCTAGTAAAACAAGCTTTGGCTTAGAAACAATTGCCCGTGCAATTTCTAATAGTTTCTGTAAGCCATATGGTAGATTTCCTGCGATTTCTACTGCTTGATCTAGAATTCCTACCCTATCTAGTGCGGCTTCTGCTAAACTTTTTGCCATTTCATCATCTTGTTTAACAGCTTTCGACCTGAGTGCAGCCAGGAATACATTTGTTTTCAATTGCGGATGAACCCCGAGCATTACATTTTCAAGGACAGTCATATTGTCAAAGATTTGTAGATTTTGAAAAGTCCGAGTGATTCCTTTTGATGCCAAACTATGAACAGGGGATCCATTTAGTTTCTCCCCCATAAACCAAACCTCTCCACTCGTACAAGGTAGAACGGACGAAATCATATTAAATAACGTCGTCTTACCAGCACCATTCGGACCGATAACAGCTAGGATTTCTCCTTGTTTCATTGTAAAAGAGACATCGTTGACTGCTACAATTCCCCCGAATCGCTTCGTCAAATGATTAATCTGCAGGATGGTTGTTTTCATTTGCAACAACGTCCTCCTTTCTTGTACCAGGGCGAACTTTAACTTTAGTCCGTTCATAAAGTGTGGCTCCTGTTGGGATCAATCCTTTCGGCATAAACATGACGACTAGGATGAGAACGAGACCATACACAATAATTTCGACTTCTCCACTTACATCAAATAGCAATGGGAGATAATCTTTTACCCATTCACCGAGCATAGTCATCAAAAAGGCACCCGCGATCGCCCCCCAAATTGATTGAGAACCACCTACAACCACCATTACTAAAAATTGAATCGATACGAGAATATGAAAGGTAGATGGTGTAATAAAGTTCATGAAATGAGCGTACATGCTTCCTGCAACTCCAGCAAAAATTGCATTTAATACAAAAATATGAAGTTTAAACTTTGCAACATTGATTCCTAATGACCTTGTTGCAATTTCACTATCATGAATCCCCCTTAACACTCTTCCAACATGTGAATGAACAATATTAAGGGAAATGAGTACAGCTAAAAATACAATTCCCCAGATAAAATAATAGAAGCTCAACTCTTGTTGCAAAACAAACCCAAAAAGATTTAATTTTGGGATTCCTGATAAACCAGCAGCACCTTTGGTAATATCGGTAAGTCCAAGTAATAAAACGAATACAATCACATTGACACCAATTGTTGCAAATGCTAAAAAATGTTCCTTTAATTTTAAAATCGGAATTCCGATTACATAGGCTAGAAGTCCAGTTACAAGTACCCCAACAATGAGTGCTATCCATGAAGAGATTTCATAACTTGTCGTTAATACCCCTGTAATATAAGCACCCATCCCAAAGAAAGCAGCATGCCCAAGTGATATTTGGCCAGCATACCCCATCAATAGACTTAATCCGATTGTGACCAAGCTATAGATTCCAATCAGGATAAACAAACTTAATATATAGGAGTTATTGAATAATAAAGGAAGAAGAATGATTGTGATCAACATGACAATTAGTGGTTTTTTCCGACTAGGATACAACATGTTCCTTTACCCCTTTCCTCACACGCGATTCCCAATTACTTTCGACATAATTCCATTTGGTGCAATAAACAGAACAATTAATAGAATTCCAAAACTAATTGCATCGCTGTATGAAGTGGATATATAGCCTGCTGAAAATGATTCAAGAATTCCTATTAAAAAGCCTGCAATTACTACAGCTGGAACCTTTGTCATCCCACCGATGATCATTGCCATAAAGCCCTTTAATCCAAGCATTAATCCCATATCATAGGTTGCACCTGTTACGGGTGCAATCACAATTCCAGCAATAGCGCCGACAGCGGCACTTAATACAAAAGCCAATGTAGACATTGATGAGGTATTGATGCCCATCAGTCTAGCAGCTACTGGATTTACAACACATGCTTTTAAGGCAGCACCTGTAATTGTTTTTTCAAAAAAGAAATAAAGAAGAGCGAGTAAGAATAGTAATGTACAAATGACCCAAATACTTTGTGGCATTAACACTGCACCCATCATTTGAATCGGATTATTGGCTGAAAAAGCCGGAAGTGACTTAGGGTACGTTCCCCAAGCAAATAACCCAATCGCTTTAAGAACCATCGATAAACCTACTGTAATAATAATTAAGTTGATAAAGCTTGCATTTTTCGTTGGTGCAATTGCGAGTTTCTCAACGCCAAACCCAATCAAAGCAGTACACAACACCGCTAGTAAAATAGCCACATAAATCGGTAACCCAAGACTTGAAAATGTGATGCAAAACATCGCACCAAGCATCGCAAATTCGCCTTGAGCGAAGTTAATAATACCGGTCACATTATAAATTGTCACAAATCCAATCGCAATCAATGCATATATACTCCCGGTTGTTAAGCCGGTGATGAGATATTGAATAACTGCATCCATTTTTAACCCTCCTTTTACGAAAGAAAGTGGAAAGCATGTACGACTTGCATCATACATGCTTCAATTGTTTATTATTCTAGTTCCCAGCCGTTCTCCCCAACTCTCAGGATCGCCATACCGTCACCTTCAACACCATTACGATTATCTGGTGCTAGATTATACGTTCCTGTAACTCCCTTATAGGAGATGGTTTCTAAATATTCCCTAATAGATTCAGAATCAGTATTTCCTTCAGAAATGGCTTGTAGCACCATTTGAATGCCGTCATACGCATAGCCACCAAATGGACCTGGGTTATAACCGTACTCTTCGATAAATGGTTCAGCAAATTCTTTAAAAAGCTTTGTTTGTTCGTTGTCGTCTAATGAATCAAGAACATTTAATTTACTACCAAGAACCAAAACTCCTACCCCATCTGCTCCAACTTGGTCTATGAATCCTTGATTACTTACGGCATGGCTTTGAATCATTGGAACATCAATGCCTAATTGAGAATAGTTTTTTGCTATAATTCCTGCTCCTGGAGGACGCGACCAAATAATGATAGCACCAGGGTTTTTAGGCTTTATTTTTGTTAACTGAACAGTCATATCGGTAGCTTCAGCATCAAAGTCTTCAGTTGCTACAATTTCAATACCATTATCTTTTGCCATTCCTTCAAAAACAGGAAGTCCAGTCTGACCGAAACCATCTCTTGCATTAATCCATGCAACACTATCAATATTGTTATCTTTTAAATAATCAATGACATTTTGAAGAACTGTTTCGTTGCTTTGAGGCGCTTGAACCGTGTATTCATTAAACTGGTCATCATTCAATACACCCAGTGCAACAAGTGGCACTTTATTTTCTGCTGCAACACCCATAAGAGCAACACTTGTACTTGTTTGAGTCCCCCCAACAACAGCTGTAACATTATGTTCGGAAATCATTTTTTTCATAAGTACAACTGCGTTTGTGTCATCTGTTTCATAATCCTCGAGGATGAGCTCCACCTTTTTCCCATTAAAGTCTTTGCCTTCAAGTTGTTTTTTGAGTAAACGAGCAACGTCAGCTTCAGGTTTTCCTAGTGCAGATGCTGGACCAGTATCCGCAACAATGACACCAATTTTAATTGTATCTGAGGATTCACCACTTGGCTTCGCATCTCGACCATCTGATTCACCTTCTGTTTGTTGTGAACTTCCACTACAGCCCGCTATAACAAATACACTTAAACAAATGACCAGAAATGACCAGACCCTAGATTTTTTTATCATCTTAACTCAGCCCCCAATTTTTCTTTTAATTGTTCCTGAAGTGATATTTTTCTAATTTTCCCACTTGCGGTCATCGGAAACTCATCCATAATCAGGAGCTTATCCGGGACTTTATAGTCAGCCACTTTGGGTCTCACAAACTCTAAAAGATCTTCGACACTTGGTGAGGTATTTGGCTTTATTCTTACACATGCACAAGAGATTTCCCCTAGTACAGTGTCAGGCAGCCCAACTATTGCTACTTCCATTACATCAGGATGTGTGTATAGAACTTCTTCTATTTCCTTTGGGTAAATATTGTAGCCGCCTCGAATGATAAGTTCTTTTTTACGGCCAACAATTCTTAAATTTCCTTGTTCATCTAATGTGCCGAGGTCTCCAGAATAAAACCAGCCATCGTCATCTAATGATTCCCTCGTTTTCTCTGGCATATTGTAGTAGCCTTTCATGATACCAAAACCACGACATGCTACTTCTCCAACTTCATTTACCGCAACTTCTTCTTTAAATTCATTGACAATTTTTACTTCTGCACCTGGTACTGCCTTTCCAACTGTTTCTGCGCGAATTTGGTCGTCATCCTCAAAAGCAGTCATTGTCAGGGTTGAGGATGTTTCACTTGTTCCATAACAAACGACGATATCACAGCCCATATCTGTACGGATTCGTTTCACAATTTCAACTGGGCATGGAGCTGCCGCAATAATCCCAGTTCGAAGGGAGGAAAGGTCATAATGATGAAACTCAGCATGATTTAGTTCTAAAATAAACATTGTTGGTACACCATGCTTGACCGTAATTTTTTCGTTTTGTGTGATTTCCAATGCTGCCTTGGCATTATATTTCTCCACCAAAACCATCCGAGCCCCAACCGCTATCGTACTTAGAATGCTTGGTACCATACCAAAAACATGAAATAAAGGGACTGCAACAAAAAAGACATCATCTTTCATACATTTCATCTCTTCATCGGTAATGATTGCGGTGTTAACAAAATTACTATGAGTAAGCATCCCGCCTTTTGGAACACCTGTTGAACCAGAAGTATACAAGATACAGAAAACATCAATCTCAGAATCAATTGTGACAGGCGAGAAAGGATGATTATCAACTCTTTCAAGTAATTGCTCATAGCTCATATGCCTATCTTTTACACATCGAACAGTAATCAGTCTTTCAAGGCTATCAACACGTTGGATAGCCTGAGTGAATTGTTCATAATGGTTAACCCCACCGAATTCCTCGGTAAAAAAGACAATCTTAGCCTCAGAATTACGTAAAATATACTCAACCTCATCTTGTCGGTATCGTGTATTGAAAGGGACAATCACTGCTCCAAGATGAGAGACAGCCATATAAATCACGACAAATTCATTCCAGTTTGGTAGACATACTGCAATTTTATCTCCCTTATTTATACCAATTTCTTTTAAAGAGGCTGCGAGATTAAGAGATTTCTCCCATAATTCTTGATAGGACATTCTTGTATAACCATCGAATGAAACTTCATGATGAGGATCTTTTTTGTAAACATTTTCCAAAAGCTCTGAAATACTAAGTTTACTTAATTCTTTTTTCATGTAATTCACCCCATAACTAAAATTTCTTTGGATATTGCATGTCTTTCACTGGAGGAAGTAATTTCGTTCAGCCGGGGATGAACCCCGACTAATCAAAATTACAAGACTTCCCAAATTGCCGCGATACCTTGGCCTCCACCGATACATAATGCGGATGCACCATATTTTTTATTCCTTCTCTTGAGCTCATAGATTAATGATAGGCTGATTCTCGCACCACTTGCTCCAAGTGGATGACCCAACGCAACTGCACCACCATTGACATTCCCGATATTCGGGTCAAAGCCTAGCTCTTTTTGGCAGGCAAGGTACTGGGCAGCAAAAGCTTCATTGATTTCGATTAAATCTAAATCCTCTACTTTCATATTGGCGCGCTCTAATGCCTGTCGAATCGCAGGGGCAGGTCCGATACCCATGTATTTTGGCTCCACACCAACAATTCCCCAAGATACCAATCTTGCTAATGGTTTTAAATTACGTTTTTGAGCATACTCATCAGATGTAACAACCATCGTCGCTGCTCCGTCATTTATCCCACTTGCATTCCCAGCTGTAACCACACCATTTTCTTTGAATCTAGCTGGTAATCGATTTAACACATCAATTGGGGTTTCTCGTGGATGTTCATCTAGCTCGATTACCTTCTCACTTTTTCGGTTTCTCACAGTTATAGGTAAAATTTCCTTTGCAAAAAAGCCATTTTCTTGTGCTGCTAATGCACGCTTGTGACTTTGTGAGGCAAACTTATCAATTTGATCTCTAGAAATCTCATACTTTTCCGCTAAATTTTCGGCAGTAATTGCCATTGAGCATTTACCATAAGGGTCATAAAGTGCTTCCCACAAGTAATCTTCCATAGGTGATTTTCCAAGAGGCAAGCCCCATCTAGCACCACGAATTACATGTGGAACCTGGCTCATATTTTCTGAACCGCCAGCAATGCTAACATTTGATTCTCCGAGTTTAATAGATTGTGCAGCGTTTACGATGGCTTGTAAGCCTGAACCACATAAACGATTGACTGTTAATCCAGGTACATGCTCAGGAACTCCTGATTTTAATCCAACATGTCTCGCCATATAAATAGCATCAGTGCTGGATTGTATGACATTACCAATCACGACCTGATCTACTTCTTCGGGCTCGACCTGCGAACGACGCATTGCTTCCTTTGTTGTATGTACGGCAAGATCAATCGCAGATACATCACGAAATGATCCTCCGAATTCTGTAAAAGCAGTCCTTGCGCCATCAATCACTACAATTTCTTTAGTCAATTTGATTCACCCTACCTTCCAACAAATTGTGGTTTTCTCTTTTCTACAAATGACCTCATTCCTTCAACACGATCCTTACTTGAAAATGCAACTCCGAAACAAGCAGTTTCTAGATCCAAGGCAGCTTGTAAATCAACCTCTGTCCCACGGTTAATCGATGTTTTTAACATTTTCATAGCGACACGTGGCTTTTGTGCAAGTTTTTCGGCCCAGGCAATCGCTTCATCTAATACTTGATCTGACTCTACCACCTTATTGACTAAGCCCACTTCAAGCGCTCTTTCAGCATCAATCATTTCGCCAAAATAGAGCAATTCCTTCGCTTTTGCTTGGCCTATTAAACGTGGTAGACGTTGTGTTCCGCCGCCTCCAGGGATAATCCCTAAATTGATTTCAGGTAATCCGAATTTTGTCGTTGGTGAGCCAATTCGAAAATCACACGCAAGTGCTAATTCACAGCCCCCACCTAATGCAAGCCCGTTTACCGCAGCAATCACTGGCTTCGAAATAGATTCAACTTTGTCATAAGCCAATCGAGAGATTCTCGACATTTCCATCATGTCAACTCCATCTAGATTGACCATCTCATTAATATCAGCACCTGCTGCAAATGCGCGATCCCCTTTTCCTGTAAGAATAATGGCGCGAACCTCTGGATCTTTCTCAAGTTCATCAAAAAGGTTAGATAACTCTTTATATACTTGAGTACTTAATGGGTTATATGGAGGTCGATTTAAATAGACGATTCCAATATGATGGTCATTAGAAATATATTGGATAGTATCCATGTTTCGTAACACAACCTTTCTGCTTTTCTATATTTTTTAATTGTCGTAGTCGTACCAGCCTGCCCCTGCCTTCTTTCCAACTCGACCAGCACGAACTAAATTACGTAATGTCAGTGGTGCGGCAAAACGTTGGTCCTTGAATTCTTCGTAAAAATAATCCATCACATGGAGTCCGATATCAACTCCCGCATAGTCTTGTAAAGTAAATGGTCCCATCGGATAGTTCAGTCCTAAAGTAACTGCCTTATCGATATCTTCTGGTGAAGCCACTCCTTCTTCCACCAATCGAATGGCTTCGATGAATTGAGGAATCATAATTCGATTGACAATAAATCCTGGAACATCTTTCTTTACTTCTATTGGCTCTTTCTTCATCCCAATTGCCAATCCCTTGAATGCGCTTACAGTTTCGTCGCTAGTTTTGTAACCTCTAATCACTTCTACTAATTTCATTACTTGGGGCGGATTGAAAAAGTGCATGCCTGCGACTTGTTCTGGTCTGTTTGTTGCACTTGCAAGCACTGTGATTGACATTGATGATGTATTAGATGCGATTAAGGCTTCAGGTTTTAAAATCTCATCCAACTGTTTAAAGATTTCTTTTTTTGCATCCAAATCTTCAATGATTGCTTCGATGACGGCATCACAATCTCTTACATCTGACATGCTAGTTGTTAATTTTATTCTAGTAAGAATCGCTGATTTATCATCCTCGGTTAATTTTCCTTTGCTTATTGATCGATCCATTAATTTTTCCATGCGTGCTTGCGCATTATCTAGAAATCTTTGGTCGACATCTACGAGCACGACATCAAATCCACATATTGCAGCTTGATGGGCAATTGCACCACCCATCGTTCCCGACCCAATAACACCAATTTGGTTAAATTCCATCGTATACCCTCCATTATGTCATTTTTTATATAAAAATCACAATTTTTACAATTTTCACACTAATTATAGTGTTTTTAGTGTGAAATTTTCACCTGAAATTTGAGGAATCGAAAGGCTCTCATTCCGTAAATTGGAGGAAAGGAAGGCTTGTATTGGTCTTAGAGACTGAGAGTAGATCATTCAGGGGCAATAAATTGTGGGTTTAGTCTTTAATCTTTTTAGTATTTCGTCTATTTATTTGTAAGTGATTTTAAAAACCTCATCTTACTTCGTTATTTTTGTACTTAAAACAAAATAATTCTTCATACAATGCTATTGATTAAATATCAAAACAAACTAATCGTTACTTGTTCAATACTTTTTCCATACATATAATAAAAATAAATATTTTACCCCGTATCTTTTCATACCATATATTCGTTTATTAAGTAGAGACGCGCTGAAGGAGTGATTGATTTGCATAGTAAGCTTTGTAATGGATTAGAGGATTTTAAAGAACAGCACGAACTTTTTAATGAAGAACATCTTCATGAACTCTATCCGATGCTTCGACGATATTGCCAGTTTATATCCCAAAACAGCTGGGATGGAGAAGATCTCGTGCAGGAATCTTTAATTAAGGCTTGGAAACATTATAAGCACCAGCCTACAATCTCTACAGCTTTATTGAATAAAATTGCACGAAATGAATGGATAGACACGGTTCGAAAACGAAGCAAAGAGTCTCTTGAAGCTATTCCTGATGATGGATATGATGAATTCGGACAAATTGAAGAGCGCTTTGAGGCTGTACAACTGCTTATAAATAAGTTGACACCAAAGCAAGCTGTGATATTTGTCTTAAAAGAAGGGTTTCAATTTCAAATATCTGAAATAGCTGAACTATTAAATACAAATGAGACTGCTGTTAAAGCCGCCATTTATCGTGCAAAACAGAGAATGGAGAAGAAAGAAAGAAACCCACTTATTGAGCAATATTGGTCAGAGGAAGATCGCGAGCAAATCCAAAAAGCACTTCATGAATCTTTTAACACTCAAGATCCATCTATATTAATCAGGACTATACCTTCTATCCACTCATTATCGAAAAATACAAATCCGACATGTTCTATGCAAAAATCACGTCTCTATAAGCTTCCTTCAAGCACTGTCTCTATGGCTGCATAATAAAATGCAAGCGAATAAGGAGGATAACAAAATGAATACAGTCCCATATGTTATCGAACAATCAAGTCGAGGGGAACGCTCATATGATATTTACTCGAGGTTATTAAAAGATCGGATTATCATGATCGGTGATGAAATAAATGATGCTGTTGCCAATAGTATAGTTGCTCAGCTATTATTTTTAGCTGCGGATGACCCTGATAAAGATATTTCTCTTTATATCAACAGTCCTGGTGGCTCAACATCTGCTGGTTTTGCCATTTTTGATACGATGCAATATATTAAACCGGATGTTAGGACCATTTGTACAGGAATGGCTGCATCCTTTGGTGCTATGCTTTTGCTTGCCGGAACAAAAGGAAAAAGACTCGCCCTCCCAAACAGTGAAATTATGATACATCAACCCTTAGGTGGGGCGCGGGGTCAAGCAACTGAAATCGAAATTTCTGCAAAACGAATCCTTAAGCTTCGAGAACATATCAATCAAATCATTTCAGAACGTACTGGCCAACCAGTTGAAAAGGTAGCAAAAGATTCCGATCGTGACTATTACATGAGTGCGGAAGAGGCAAAGGAATATGGGATTATTGATGAAATAATTAAATAGATCATTTCTATCAAAAAAAGCGAACACCCATCAAGTAGTGTTCGCTTTCCTTCTTATCCCCAAATTTCTTTTGAAATATCAACAATATACTTCAATTTCGCCCATTGCTCTTCTTCCGTTAAAATATTGCCATGATGAGTTGAAGCAAAGCCACATTGTGGACTGATACATAAGTTTTCAAGTGGTACAAATTGTGATGCTTCTTTTATGCGTGCGATAATGTTTTCTTTCGATTCTAATTCTCCACGCTTTGATGTAAATACACCAAGAACAACTCGAGGACCTTCATTTGGAACATACTCAAGTGGCGTAAAATCTCCTGAACGATCGTCATCATATTCTAGGAAAAACCCATTAACTTTTTCTTTCGCAAAAAGGGTAGGGGCAATTTTTGCATAGCTGCCTTCGAATGCCCAGTTAGAGCGATAGTTTCCACGGCAAAGATGTGTTGTGATGGTTAAATCCTCTGGTTTCCCTTCTAGCACTCCATTTGCAACCTTCAATGCTAATTCAATTAATTCCTCACGAGTAGAACCACTATCATTAAATGGGATTTCTGGTGCATTCAGACCTGCTATGTACACATCGTCTAGTTGTAGGTAACGACAGCCTGCTTCGTAAAATGCTGTTATGGCATCGCGATATGTTTGAATAATATCATTTGCATACTCCTCAAGGTCCGGATAGATATCCTTGTTGCGAATACCCGCATTAAATAGTTGGTTTGGACTTGGAATTGTTTGTTTCGCAACGGCACGGTCACCTACAATTTCTTTAAATTCAATGAAATCTTTAATATGTGGATGGTCTTGGTTAAATGAAATTTTCCCAATAACTCGCACATCATAGCGTTCTGTTTCCTCACCCTTGAATTTAAAGCCATGATCCGGAACGTAGCCCTCAACTCCATTTAAATGCTCTAAGAAATCTGTATGCCAAAATCTACGACGAAACTCACCATCTGTGACCGCTTGTAAGCCAACTTCGATTTGTTTATCAACAACCTTTTTAATTTCTTCTGTTTCAATTGAATGAAGTTCCTGTGCAGTAATTGCTCCTGCTTGAAAATCCTTTCTTGCTTGATGAATTCTCTCTGGACGTAATAAACTTCCTACATGGTCTGCACGAAATGGTGCTTTAACTATTGTTTTTGTTGTCATTTTATTGTATCTCCCGTCTATTATTATCTTACTTTCAAAATTTGTTTTTGGGACAAGGGACCTGTCTCCCTGTCCCACCTATGGCAAAATGGCAAATGAGCGTACTGGGAATCCGGATCCTTTTTCGGGTTTTGGACAGATATTAAAAATAACAGCTCCTTTTGCTGGTACCTTATCAAGGTTAGTTAATAATTCGACTTGAAATGTATCCTGCTCTAGAACGTAGTACTCTCCAATTAGTGACCCATTTTTTCGATAATCAATCGCTGCGTCTGTATCAAATGTTTCATGGCCAACAGCTTTAATCTTTCTTTCCTCAAATAAAAATTTTAAGGCCTCAATTCCCCAACCTGGAGCATGACTATTCCCATCAGAATCCTTATTTTCAAATGCTGCTTTGTTTGGCCAACGCTTGCTCCAGTCCGTTCTTAATGCCACAAATGTACCGGCTTCAATTTCACCATGTTCTTCTTCAAATTTTAGAATATCATCAACACTTAAAATGAAATCATGATTTTCTTCTGCTTCCTTTGACTTATCAATCACAGCAAGGGGTAGAACGAGTTCCTTTAACTCTAGTTCATCCAAATATCGTTGGTTAGGAACGAAATGGATTGGCGCATCAATATGGGTTCCGTACTGACCTGGGAATGTAAAGCTTTGTGCAAAAAAGCCGTCCTCATGGGTAAAAAGTGTCTTAAATTCAGCATCGTTAAACGCTGAAAAATGGGGAGAGTCTGGTCCAAATGTATGTGTAAGATCAACCCACTCTTTACTTTTCAGAATTTCAAATGCTTTTAATAATTCATTTTCTGTTCGTACCGTTGACATACAATCACCTCATTAACTTATTTGAAATGTAAAAAACCCTCTTCTTGAAAATAAGAAGAGGGTTGGATAGGCAAATGAAAAATCCGCTCTTCTTATCTTCTAGCATCATGCTACTGGAATTGGCACAGTACTTTAAAAGTCTGTTGCCGAGGTATCGTAGGGCCAGTCCCTCCACCTCTCTGGATAAGAAAATTTCGAAATATTAAATTATATATTAAACATTAGACCAAAAAAAATGTATTGTCAACAACAATGTTATAAATAAACTTCTATGATTTTAGTAATCTTTTCCAATTAATCTCACTAACAAAAGAAGATCCTAATATGAAGACTCCACCTACAATTTGTACAAAACCCATACTTTCATTCAAAATAATCGCAGCCATGATCACGGCGGAAATGGGATCGATATAGCTAAATACTGCGATGGTTTGCGCCTTTAATTTTTTCAACACTGAAAAATATAATAAGTACGCGACCCCTGTATGAATAATTCCCACAATAAATAGTAGAATGATTGATTGTAAACCTAAATCGGAGTAATTCATATTTTGCGATGCCAGGACATAAGGGAACAATACTATCGAAGCAGTTAAAAGCTGCATAATAGTTGTTTCAAAATCGGATAGACTTTTAATAAATTTATTCAGGAGAATCACACTTGTATAAAAAGCGGCAGCCAATAAACCATACATAATGCCAACAGAGTGGTTATAAGCTCCAACAGCCGCTTCGGCCCCAGGATTGACAACCAAAAGTAATCCTAAAAAGGCAAGAGTAATACCTATCCCCTTCATCCATGTCCATTTTTCCTTCAGTAAAAAAGGTGCCAAAATCATCACAAACACTGGTGCAAAATAATAGCTAAGAGTGGCGTTAGCAATGGTTGTATAGCGGAAAGATTCGAATAAAAAAATCCAGTTAAAGCCCAATGCTGCCCCTGATAAAAGCAGAAAGATAAGATTCTTCTTGAACGTTTTGAAAGAAAACTTCTTCTTTACTAGAAAACTAGCAACAATTAAAAACAAACTGCCAAATGCTCCTCTGAACAAAGCAATTTCACTAGAGGATAGATCAATATTCTTCACAAACAAACCAATGCTACCAAAAATCAACATCACAATAATAAAAATAATCTTTGCCTTCATTATCCTTCTCCTAGTGGGTCATGGGGACAATGTCCCTCCGTCCCATTTTAATGCAAAAAACAGAAGACCTCAATAACGAGGTCTTCTGTTTTCATCATATTAGATTGCTTTTTTTACATCATCAGTCTTTTTTTCGTCTTTGCCTGTGTCTAAGAATTGTAGTAACTCCTCAACTTCAGGTGATACAGTAACACCTCTACGCTTGTTGATATAGCCTCCACCAAAGAACACGATTGAAGTTACGATTAATGGGAAAGCCACCTTAACATCAGTAGGGATAATATCGGTTAATTGTGTGATTGCAAACCCAACTACACCCGCTACGATTGAATAAATTGCTACTGCTCCAGTGCTGTGTTTAAATTTAGAGAATAAACCGAAAATCAAAGGTACTGCCATTGGTCCAACTAATGCAGAGAACCATGTGATAACTAGTCCAAGAACGCCACCGAATTGTTCTTGTTTTAGACCAACAATAATTGTAATGATGGTAAACATAATTGTTAAACCACGTGCAATCCAAAGAGATCTTTTATCAACATTTTCTTTCATTTCTTTAAATTTCTTATTTAGAACTGGTAAGATATCACGTTGAACAACTGCTGTTAAAGCGTTGATATCTGATACTGTCATACCCATTGTACTTGCAAACATAGATGCTAAAACTAATCCAACTAAACCAGCTGGTAAGAATGTTGTAGTTAATAATGGATATAATTGTGAAGCTGGGTCACTTAAATCGCTAAAAACAAGTGGTGCTGCTACCATTGGTAAGAAAATTAATAATGGCCATACAAAGTAAAGGATAGCTGAAAGTCTTGCTGCTTTTCTTGAATTTTCGCCATCTGGTGTTGAGATAAATCTTGCTGCAAGGTTCCAGTTACCACCGTTGTAGTCAAAGAATTTAACGAATAAGAACAGGAATACCCATAGTGGAGTATAAGAACCATTAAATGGACTTGCATGACCTTCTGGTAGGTCTCCCCACATTGTGAATACCGAGCCTAACCCTCCAAGGTGGCTGAAAACACCCACAAAAATAACAATACCAGCGATTAATTGTACAATAAATTGAACAAAGTCAGTTATTAAATCAGCCCAAAGTCCGCCAATTGTAACATAAATTAAGGAAACTGCACCTGATAAAATGATACCTAACCAAATTGGAAGTCCAGTGAAACCACTTAATAAAATACCCATAGATGCCCATTTTGCACCGATATCAAGAAGCTTAATTAATACCCCAGTCCATGCTGTAACTTGCTGTGCTGGTAAACCAAAACGAATTGCCATGTATTCAGTTGGTGATTGAATTCCTAACTTTTGACGAAGTCTAGGCCATCTTGGTGCGATAAATTTTGCCCCGATGATTAACCCAATTCCGATTGTAACTGCCCACCAAAAGTAAATCGTAATCCCATATGAATAGGCAATAGCTGCATACGCTACGAACACTACACCACTATGGCCTGATACGTGGTGAGAAACCCCGGAAAGCCACCAAGGTACTTTTCCTCCTCCAACGAAGAAGTCATTCGAGCTTTTATTTGCTCTATAACTAAAAATACCGATTCCAATCATAACAGCGAAAAACGCTCCTAAAACAATCCAATCTAAAGTTGCCATAACTTAATTCATCTCCTACTCTTTTAATCTGTTATTCTAGGACCAAATAATCTTAACGCCTTTAAAGGTTCATTTCCTTCGTTTCGAAGTGTTAAACCGCTTACCTTTGCAGGAATAAAGTATTGATCACCGATGTTAAATAATTGATGATATCCATTTGAAGCAATTGAACCGCTTCCAGAAAGTATATACAGACCAGAAAATACACCATCATTGGTTATTTCCATTTCATTTTCTACTTCTACCTGTGTCATTTTAAAATAAGGTGTCTGTTGATAACCGATTAATTCAATTTCACGATTATTCATGACCTCTCTTAAAATGGAAGGCTTTACAAACCATTTTTCAAGAGTTTCTTCACTTGTATAAGTATCATAATTGAAGCAATCAAACATTTTCTTAAAACCAATTCCTTGGTGACACATAAAATCATCAATTTCAAGTCCTGATGGTGACACCTTTTCAATGCGGATTGTCAAATCAGTCGGTTCTTGAATTTCAACTAACAGACATCCTGAACCTATCGCATGAGGTGTACCTCCCTCGATTAAAAATGTATCTCCAGGCTCTACATAATATTTGTGTAGGCAATCTAACATCCCTTGTATATCCTGGTCATCAAACAACTTTTCCCATTGCTCTTTTGTAACGCCAGGCTTGAAACCAAGGTATACATATGGAGGTTCACCATCAATTTCCCTGCCTCCAATGATGTGCCAGCACTCTGTCTTTCCATAGGCAGAATTGAAAAATTCTTTTGCCTTCTCCCGATTTGGATGGACCTGAACTGTTAAACGTTCACCAGAGTCGATGATTTTTGCAAGAACCCCTGTATTGTTACCGAATTTCTCAAAATGACTCTGTCCCAAAAACTCGGCAGCGTTTTCATCAATGAGACTTTTTAAGGATATATCTAAATCTGTAAGATCCAATTTACTTAAGCCTTCATCAACGATATGTTCACGACCGACATTTCTGGCAGAAACGATTGACATCAACCATTCCTCAGGAAAATGACTATCTTCTTTATTTTCAATCCCGTGTAGCTCTTCGATCAATTTCCCTCCTACATAAGTCCGCCATGCTCTAGACGGTGCTAATTTCAAAGGAAAATCTCCGTTTATCTTGGACTTATTCAAAGCAAATCCCTTCTTTAACTCGAATTTACCGTAGAAAATATTTTTCGTTTTTTACTAGTTTGCAATCGTTAACATACTAGTATATTAGAATACTAGCATTTTTAATTTTATTTTGCAATAGTTTTTTTAAAACGATTTCAAAAGAATGTTTTGGAATTATACTCTCTTTAAAATAAGCATCCTGTTTTAGGTTGTTATTTTATGGAGATAATAAATTAAATGACTACCATGAGGAGGGCTACTATGATTTACATCTACAATGACTATGCTGGGACACATAGTACAGCATTAGCGGCAGCCTACCATTTAAATAAACTACCTACTGATCGAAAGCTAACGAAAGAAGAAATTTTGAATGTTGATTATTTTAATAAACTTACGAAGAAGGATTTCGGAAAAATTATCTTCCACGGCATTGATGAAGATGGTAACCCTGTCTATTCGCTAGGACGAAAAAGAAGCAAGCTGGTCGTTCCCGCTCTTAAACAACTTAGTACAATCCTGCAAGAAAGATATAAACAAACGGAAAAAATCATTTTCTCAAATACATCCCCAACAGTTCCGCTTGCCATGACGATGGGTGGTTTCTTCTCAAGAGGCATCCATATTGATTTCATTGGGGTCCCTCTTCTTGTGATAGGTTCCAAGCAAGCCTGCGGAACAATTCAGCAATTAGTTGAACATACAAAGCAAACAGCAAAATCTTCTCATGAGAATGTCGTGGTGCTGGATAATAAAAATTTCAAATAAAAAACACTCACAAAAGCTGTAGCAAACAGCCAATGTGAGTGTTCCACCTTCATTCACTTTCTAATCCCCGAACCTTTTCTCTCTCTTTTTCTTCTACCATCATTGTTTTCAAATCATGTCCAGATGGATTTTGGAATAAGCGCAGTCCAAATTCCTGTGCAACTGCAAACAGATGGTCAAAAATATCGGACTGGGTCGTTTCATACACGGCCCATCTTACATCATTCGAGAATGCATATATTTCAAGTGGTAACCCATGCTCAGTTGGTGCTAGCTGGCGAACCATCATGGTCATTTCTTGATTAATACCAGGGTGCTGGTGAATGTAGTTGCTGATATATGCTCGAAATACACCGATATTCGTAAGAGCTCTTCCATTCACTGGATTGCTCCGATTAATGTCATGCTCGATATTATATTCTTCAATTTCTTGTTCCCTACGCGTAATATAATCCGAAAGAAGCTGGATTTGTTTAAATTTCTCAATCATTTCTTCCGTACAAAATGTAATACTATTTGTGTCGATAAATAAGGGACGTTTGATCCTTCGACCACCCGAGGTTTGCATCCCTCTCCAATTAATAAAGAAATCGGAAATGAGGGCATAGCTTGGAATCGATGTTATCGTTTTATCCCAATTTTGCACTTTAACGGTAACTAAAGAGATATCAATAACATCTCCGTCTGCCCCATACTTAGGCATTTCAATCCAGTCACCAACCCGAACCATATCATTGGTGGTCAACTGAACACCTGCCACAAGACCTAATAATGAATCTTTAAATATCAGCATAAGGACAGCGGATAAAGCACCGACCCCACTCAGGAGTAATAGTGGACTCTTTCCCATAAAGTTTGCAATCACTAAAATGACACCGAGTGTAATAACAACAATCTTCACAACCTGGATATACCCTTTAATCGGTCGAGTCTTAGATACCTCATAGGTTTGATAAATATCATTTGCCGCATTTAATATGCTACTAATAACCAGTAATCCCACGATGATGATATATGTATTCGCACCTATTTGAATTAGGTGTTCATAGTTTGGAAAAGTTGTGGAAAATCGATGAATGATGATCGCAGGTACAATATGAGAAAGCCTTCTAAATACCTTTCTCTCTAAAAGCATATTGTCCCATTGATACTTGGTTTTTGTCACAATCCGAGTGATAATATTAATAATCACTTTTTTAGTGATAAAATTGGCCACTATACAAATCAGCGCGATAAAAAGAATCATCAAAACGACAGCAAGATAATGCGCCAAAGTTGGATCCATATCATAATTTAAAAGTTGTTTCTCTATAAACTTCATATTTCCCCTCCAGATTGGGACTCCTTCCTTGTCCTGGACACAGGGACAGGTCCCTCGTCCCACAATTCTCATAGGTTTATTCTAACAAATTATATGATTGTTCAAAAATAAAAACCCCTGGAAATGTGTTTCTTCATCTACAGGGGGTACAACTTTACAAATAAATAAAATAAAGAATGAACGTGACGAAAAGGAAATACATAATTGGGTGTACCTCACGATTTCTTCCCAATGCAAGCATCGTAATAGGATACATGATGAACCCTAACGCAATTCCTGTTGCGACACTAAAAGTGAGTGGCATCATAATAATCGTTGTAAATGCCGGTATTGCAATACCAAGCTTTGTCCAATCGATATGTCGAACCTCTGCTGCCATCATTGCACCGACGATAATCAGGGCTGGAGCTGTTATTTCCGACGTAACTACTGATAACAATGGCGAGAAAAAAAGTGCCAAAAAGAAAAATCCTGATATGACTATCGAAGAAAAACCTGTTCGTGCACCGGCAGCAATACCTGCAGTTGATTCTATAAGAGAAGCCGTCGGAGAAGTCCCCAGTACGGAACCAATGACAGTCGCGGAAGCATCCGATAATAATGCTGGCCCCGCATTTGGAATTTTATTTTCCTTCAAGATTCCTGCTTGACTCGCCACTGCAATCAATGTACCAGCAGTATCGAAAAATCCAACAAATAGAAATGTAAATATGACAATAATTAAATTGGGTGTAAACACATAAGGAAGCTCAGAAAAAACAACTCCAAATGTTGGTTCGAGACTTGGAATATTACCGATGATACCTGCAGGCTTGTCAATGATTCCAAAGACCATACCTACAATTGAAGAAATAACCATTCCGTAAAAAATCCCGCCACGAATCCCTCGAACTAGCATAATGGAGGTTATGATGAATCCGAATAAAGCCAGCACGGTCGCACCAGATGTGAAATCTCCCAATGATACAAATGTCGCCTCATTCCCTACAATAATTTTCGCATTTTTTAAACCAATAAAAGCGACAAAAAAACCAATTCCACCCGCGATTGCATACTTCAAATCCTGTGGAATCACATTGATAATTTTTTCCCGCACTTTTAACACACTTAAAATCACAAATAAAATACCTGCGACAAAAACACCTGTTAATGCCGTCTGCCAAGGAATCCCCATTCCAATCACAACTGAATACGTAAAAAATGAATTTAGCCCCATGCTAGGGGCGATTCCAATTGGATAATTAGAAAGTATACCGATAAGCAATGAACCAATAATAATGGTTATTGCGGTTGCGGTAAAAACGGCACCCTTGTCCATCCCAGATTCACTTAAAACGATTGGATTAACCACTAGGATGTAGGCCATTGATAGAAATGTGGTTAGTCCACCAATGAATTCCTGCTTATATGTGGTTTGGCGTTTACTAAAATCAAAATAATTTTTCATATTTGTATGCTTCCCATTCTTTATTAATTTTAACATTCACTTTTTGTTATAGACCTCATATAACAGATTTGTTATAATATAAGTAGAACAGATTAATAGGACAGAGGGACAGTTTCCTTGTCCTAGAGTATTGGAGTGATCGAAAATGATGATTCGAATTGAACCTGAATCCGATATTCCCATTTATCATCAAATAACCAATCAAATCATCGAAGGAATCGTTAGAGGCTCGATTCAGCCTGGTGAGTCACTACCTTCCGTGAGAAATTTTGCTGCAGACCTTGGCATCAACATGCACACAGTCAATAAAAGCTATCATCAGTTAGAGGAAAAAGGAATTATCCGAATCGTCCCAAAGTCTGGAGCGGTAATCTCATCCCCGCAAGATTTTAACGAATCATCCTTTAAACGGTTGAAGGACCATTATAAATTACTCATTGCGGAATCACTAGTTGTCGGTATGACTAATGAACAAATTCAAGAATTAGTTTCTTCTATTATTATTAATTTTAAAAGCTCACCTAATAAGGAGGTTTAATTATGACATTAGCTATCTTTCTCTTGATCGCAATCATTCTAGCTGGAATTCAAACCGCAGTTCCTTTTCTTGTGAAGCGCACGATTATCTTTGGGATTACGGTTCCGGAAAAAAATATCAACGACGCAACACTTTCTTCTTATAAAAAGAAATACGCCCTACTCGTATCTCTTTTATCAATTGTGGCTTTGACCTGGTATGCAATATGGGCACTTACTAGTAGTCCTTCTGAGGAACAAATTGTCCTAATCGGAACAATTATACAATTTGCGATTATTCTTTTCAGTTTTACTCTTTATTTTTATTTTCATGGTAAAACATTTCAGTTAAAAAAGAAGATGAAATGGTGGGAAAAGACGAAGCAAGTACAAATCGCAGACTTGTCTGCTCGTGCTAAAGATGAAATGCTTCCATGGTACGTGTTCCTAGTACCGATGCTCATCACAGTTGGTTTGATTGGTTATACAATTGCACAATACGACCTTCTTCCAGACCAGATTCCAACTCACTGGGGAGTTAATGGAGAAGCCGATGCCTTTACAGAAAAAACACCAGTCTCTGCCATTTCATCACCACTTATGCTTTTAGTGATGCAGGCTATGTTTCTAGCAATTATTGTCGGCACAAAAGCATCTGGAATAAAAATAAGTGCAACCGCAACCGATGCCTCACGATTAAGACAGCTCTCCTTACGTAAATATACAAGCTGGCTCATGTTTTTAACGACTATTTTATTAACAGGGATGTTTAGTTTCTTTCAATTAAGAACAATTCACCCTGATATCGTAGATGGAACCATTGTCATGGCCGTACCAATCATTTTCCTATTTGTGACTTTAGCTTCTACAATTGCTTTTGCGATAAAAGTTGGGCGTTCCGATAAAACAAATATGACTGAAACCAATTCAGGGATTAGGGATTTTGACGATGATGCACATTGGGTCGGTGGACTCTTTTATTTCAATAGACATGACCCATCCATCTTTGTTGAAAAACGCTTTGGTGTTGGGTGGACAATTAACTTCGGTAACCCGATTGGTTATTT
Source organism: Bacillus sp. JJ1566 (assembly GCF_036962685.1). Classification (NCBI taxonomy): domain Bacteria; kingdom Bacillati; phylum Bacillota; class Bacilli; order Caryophanales; family Bacillaceae; genus Bacillus; species Bacillus sp. JJ1566. The sequence goes on from NZ_JBALOP010000043.1 coordinate 31,398, forward strand.
TATTGTCTTAGTCCCACTAGCCATCATCCTCCTGTTTAGTTTTCTATAGAAAGAAAAATCGACAAGCCGCCACTTGTCGATTTTTTCATCCCGATGAAGGGTTTAGTTTCATTTTTGTATCGTATGTTCGGAAAATCTTGCCGTAAAAATAAGCAAAACTGCCTTGTAAACCTGCCGCTAGATAAAAAGGTAAAGCCAATGCACCTAAACCAAAAAGATAGCCCGTTATATAAGGGCCGATCGACATAGGGAGTCGCATTGAAAGTAGATTAATGCTTGATGCAAAGCCGCTACGGTGACCGCGAGTTAGACTCACACTCAGTGCCTGCCCGGCTCCCTGCGAGCCTCGATTTAAAGCCGTTCGAAGGATATAAATAATCGAAACAAGCGCATATGAGGATAACAGTGGCATTAATACTAAAAGAAGGCATGCAATGAAACGGACTACAACAATCGATTGAACAGTCCCATGCTTGTGGGAAATTCTTGCCTGAAAAATTGAAGTCATCCCAGTTGCAAAAAAAGTTAGTGCTAATGTACTGCCGATTTGAACACTGCTAACCCCAAATTTCACCGAAAACCAGTAAGCCATCATCGGCCCTGTCAAACCAATTGCAATTCCATTTAACACGTTGATTCCAGCTAGTTTTAAAATTGCCGTATTCTCTTCTTTGGTAATTTTCATATCTTCATTTCTGTACTGCCTGTCCGATGTCTGCTCCTGCTTGACTTGCGTATCACCTTGAATCGTTAATATAATCGAGGTCGTAACAAGCGATATGGCAAATGTAAAGTAAAAGGCGAGCTGGTAGGAGGAAGCCCCGGGAGAATATTCCCCAGCACTCATCGTTCCAACGAGCATCGCTCCTGTCGCCATTCCGAAAAAACTAAGCGCATTATTCAAGCTATAGATTTTTCCACGTTCAGACGGTTTAATCAAGGCTGCAAGCCAAGCCTGTTCTGCTGGGGCAAATGGACTTGCGGAGCCGGCATCTGCTTTTCCAAAGCCAGAAAAAGTAATCGCAAGAAATAAAAGAGCTAGGTTGGTTGTCATGATCCCAATCAGTGCACAACCTGCTGTTAACAGTTCTGAAAAAAGAATGAAAGATTTTCTGCCTTTGCGGTCACTGTAGATACCGATGAGTGGCGCCAGGAAGACACCAAGCAATCCCCCCGCTGCTAGCACAGTACCGATTGTCACAGAGTTCCACCCTAAGGAGTCAAGATATAAAGCTAGCACAACCACCATCATGCCTTGGCCAATGCTCCTTATTGTGTTGACCAGCATCAGCTTTTTAACCACTGGATGTATTTTTTGAGGATTGTCTTCTCTAATTAGCATTATTTCACCACTTTGGTATAGACTTTGATAGTAAAAGCGTTCCAAAGAGGTGTGGTAATTATTCACAGGTTGGCGTGGGTGGCGGGATGTTATTTTAATGAAGGACTTTTACTCTAATATCCGATCGCGTTTTGGTCTTCACAACCTCGATGAAGACCGTATACTCTAATATCCGAACTCATTCCAGTCTTCATAACCTCGATGAAAACCGTATTCTCTAATATCCGTACTCGTTACGGTCTTCACAACCTCGATGAAGACCGTATACTCTATTCCCTGAACACGTTCCAGTCTTCATAACCTCGATGAAAACCGTATACTCTAATATCCGAACTCGTTACGGTCTTCATACCTCCGATGAACAGGATTTCCACGGGAACCACTACACGTTTTCCCCTTCACACCCACGATGAAGAGGATTTCACGTTTGTTCAAACCCTATTTTCCCCTTCATCCCCATATTAAACTTTTTTCACTCTTAAACAAAAAAAGATACTAAAGGCAATTTTAATAATTACCCCTAGCATCTTGTTCATAGCTTTATTTTTGAAGCAATTTTTCGATAAATCATCGGCGTACGTTCTCCAACCTGTTTACGATTTGCCTTCTGCACTGCTTTTTCAACAATATGATGATCTGGTGCCTTATAACAGACGGGGTCTGTTGCTTCCGCGTCACCAGTTAATGCAAATGCCTGGCATCGGCATCCGCCGCCGTCTTGATGCAACATATCACAAGACCGACAAGTTTCTGGCAGCCATTCATCCCCGCGAAATCGATTAAACGAATTCGATTCATACCAAATTTCACTCAGGGATTGCTCTCGCACATTTTCAAAAGAGATTCCTTCAATCATCCCAGCTGTGGGGCATGGAAGAACATCTCCATTCGGTGCCACTGTAAGAGCGATTGCTCCCCAACCACCCATACATGGCTTAGGTGTTGACTCATAATAATCAGGAATAACCCAAATGATTTCCATCTCTTTACCGATGCGCTCTCTTGCTAACTCGTAAATCTCACTTGCCCGTTCAATCTGCGCTTTACTCGGTAGGAGCCGCTCCCTGTTGAGTAGAGCCCAATTATAAAATTGTGTATTGGCTAATTCCAACCGTTCTGCTCCCAATTCATGGGCAAACGTAATAATCTCATCCAATGTATCAATATTTAACCGATGCAACACGACATTTAAAGATAAGTGCATTCCCGTACGTTTTACCGCTTCGACGGCCTTCCGTTTCTTTTCAAATGCCTTAAATCTGCCAATTCGATCAGAAAGCTCCTCTTCGCCTGCTTGGAAGCTGATCTGGACATTGGCTAATCCAGCTTCCTTCATCCGCATAGCCTTCTCCTCAGTTAATCCAATCCCACTCGTAATCAGATTCGTGTACATTTCTAATGAATTTGCATGCTCGATAAGCCCATCCAGATCTTTCCATAGAAGTGGCTCACCGCCAGAAAAATGGACCTCGACCACCCCAAGGTCTGCTGCTTCAGATAACACCCGACACCAGTCCTCCGTTGATAATTCCAATTCCTTCAAAGTCATTTCAATCGGGTTTGAGCAATATGGACAATGTAATGGACAACGATGTGTGAGCTCAGCAAGTAACGAAAATGGTGGCTGCACCTTATGTTTCTTTGACTTTGCCATCTTGCATCACCACCCATCCTTCGTCCACCATCTTCAAAAGAAATCCCGTGATATCTGCCTGCATGATTTCAAAATCGGGTAATTCCTTCTCTGACTCTAGCGAACTTCTCATTTTTTCGGTGATGGTTTGAATGGATTCATTTCCGTCACAAAAAGCAAGAATCGATGCGGCAGTTTCATTCAAAACCACCACCTTTTCTGGTAACAAAAGGAGATGCTTTTCTCTTACCTTATCAAATTTCAGTCGCCCCTTTTGTGCGAGCTTTGGAAAGCCATTAGTCAAAATTCACCACCACCCATCCTTTACTAATTAGGAAACGCTTTTTCAATCGCATCAAGCTGTGCCCAAAGGACATCACATTTAAACTGTAAAGCATCAACTGCAAGCTGTTGCGCTTCTAAGGTTTTACAATAATCAAGCACGACATTTAGGGCAAACTCCGTATCACGCGGTGCCTGTGTTAAACGATTTCGAAAATAACCAAGTCCAGAACGGTCAATCCACGGATACAACCGTTCAAGGATTTTAATCCGCTCTGAAATCAAAATCGGTGAAAATAGTTCTGTTAATGAAGAAGCAACTGCTTCAAGCCACGGTTTTTCTTTCGCAAAATTCACATAGGCGTCAACCGAAAAACGTACAGCCGGCACCACATGTTCCTCACTCAATACCTCATCGCGTGATAACCCCACAACTTCTACTAGCCTCAACCAAGCTTCGATTCCGCCTTCTTGCTCATGATTACCGTCATGGTCAATAATGCGCTGAATCCATTCACGCCTAAACTCCCTTGTCGGAAGTTTAGATAAAATAACCGCATCTTTAATCGGAACAGACTTCTGGTAATAATACCGATTGGCTACCCAGCCTCGAATTTGTTCACGGCTTAAAGTTCCTTCGTGCATCGCCACATGAAAGGGGTGTTTGTCATGATAGGAAGAACGACCGACATCTATTAATCTCTCTTTAAATTCCTCTCGAGACCATAATTTTTCATGAGATACCCTTTCTAACCCTCCTTGTCGTGGCATATTCAAACCTCCAATTCCATACCTTCATAGGCAATTTCAATCCCATTTTGTTTTAAGAATTCTGCTTCCTTTGATCCTTTTTTCAAGATCGGATTACTATTGTTAATGTGGATCAAAATTTTCCGTTCTGCAGAAAATGAAGCTAATTTCTCAATAATGCCTGACGGCCCACTAATTGGCAGGTGTCCCATATCTCTTGCATTTCGCTTTGTCGCTCCTAATGAAACCAATTCATCCTCAGACCAAAACGTTCCATCTACCAATAAAATATCTGCTTTATGTAAAGCAGACTCAATTTCCGGAGTCATCGTATCTAATGTCGGAAAATAAGCCACGCATTTTCCAGACCTTTCGTTTTGTAAAAGTAAACCAACCTCCCAAACCTCTTCATGACCGCCATGATTTGACTGGGCATAAAGCGGTGGCTTCCTTGACACGGGAACAGTCTCAATTAGGATTGAATCCCCAATTCGTTCCTTACTAACAGAATCAAGTAACTGCCATTCCCAAGAACAATAGTTTTTCAGCATTGGAATAACCGGAAACGAGGTGTGTAAACAGTTTCTCACCGTTTCTGTCCCATAAATCGTTAAATGGGAGCCTTCCCGTAACGACAATAAACCGATAGAGTGATCAAGCTCTGCATCGGTTAATATCACACCGGCAAGCGGTGTTTCTCTAATTCCAGGACCCGCATGAAGGGCAGTAAAGGTTTCAATCTGTCTGCTTACATCCGGGCCCGCATTGATGAGATACCAGTCCTTTTCATTCGCAGTGATTGCAAGGGAAGATTGTAACATCGGATGTAGTGCAGCATCCCCGTCGCGAACTCCGCGGCAATTGGGACATGCACAATTCCATTGTGGAAAACCTCCTCCCGCTGCTACTCCTAAGACCCTGATTCGAATTTTGCTTCCATCCCTTCAACCCGATTTTTTAAGCATGTAAGGCAAGATAAATTACTCACGGATGTAGGAGTACATTGTCACCTCAGCAGCCGTATTAATCACTTCATACTCAGGAATTACCCACATGCTATTCACCCCCTTTAACATCAGCAAATCTATAATGAACAATATGGAATATGAAAATTCGCCCTTTCAAGCTATTCTTATGTAGAAAGCCGGCTCAAAATAACCATGAATTTCGACATAAAGTTGTCCAAATTGGCAAAATAAAAAACAATACCCAAGAAAACTCATGAGCATTGCTTTATTGTCCTAAACTCGCACCCGAACTAACCAAATCCTTCTTCTTGCACTCTCCCCATTAATGATGATGCAAAAGTAATTAACTATTAAAAAGCCCAAAAATCCTCACTAAACACGAAGTGAGGATTTTTGCTTTCATATTCAAAAACGCGAGTCTTTGCGTAACTTTTTTCTTAAAACAACAAGATCTTAAACATACTTTTTCATCTCAATCACACGGCCGGGTGTACATGGTGTAAGATCCAGTTCAATCTCTTCATCCAGAATAATCGAAGCTGCCAAACTACCAATATATGGACCAAATGTAAGCCCTGAAGCCCCTAATCCAGTAGCAATTATAACTCCCTCGAGTGTATCAACAGCTCCTAGAATTGGTAATATATCTGGTCCCATTGGTCGAAATCCAATTCGAACCTCTTCCAACGTTCCAACTTCTAAACCGGGTGCAACCTCGAGCGCCTCTGTAAGTACCTCATTCACCCCACCGGCAGTCAATCGGTAATCAAATCCTGATCCAGTTTCTCTTGTCGCCCCCGCTACGATTCTACCATCATCAAAAGGAACAATATAATGGCTTGACTGTGGTATAATAATCGGCCAATCAGAAGTATCCTTATCCGGTAATTTAATATGAGCGATTTGACCACGCTGTGGATGAACGTTTAAATGAATACCAAACGGCTCCAATAATTTCGGAGCCCAGGCCCCTGTCGTTATTAGTACTTTATCAGCTAGAATCGTTTTATTTCCAACTGTAACACCAAGTACATTCCTGTTCTCATGAACTAATTCTGCTTCACCTTCCAGAAACTCTGCACCTTTACGTTGTGCAGCGCGCTTTAGAGCATCACGTAGTAAAGCACCATCTACCCTTGCCCCGCCTGATACAAACAAAGCTTCCAAGTTTTTGTTAAGTGGCGGAAATAGCTCTCGAGCCTGTTCTCCATTGAGGCGAAGAATATCTCCTATTTCAGGTGCATCTACCCGTTTGTTTTTCGCTCTCTTTTCAATTTCATCCAATTTATCAGGGTCCGACGAGACACATAATGCCCCCACTTTTTTATATCCGACTTCATTTTCACCTTCTTTTTGCAGGGCAGATATTAGTTTTTGATAGAAACGAAAACTATTCTTGGCAAGGCTATACCAAGCCTCATTTTCAATCTCTTTGAGCCAGGGACAGACAATCCCCGCTCCAGCAGAAGTTGCCTTACCTTCTTGTTTATTATCAATCATGATGACGTCCAGATTATTTTTGGCCAAGTGATAGGCTGCGCTTGCACCTACAATTCCTGTTCCGATTACAATCACTTTCATTTAATCACTCCCTCTACAGATTGTTTAAATACAGATACTAATCGTTCCATGCCAATACTAATCTGTTCAGGGCTTGAATGGGTAAAATTTAGGCGTAGCGTATTTTGCTGTGGATCCTCAACATAGAATGGACTCCCAGGTACATATGCGACACCATGCTCTAATACCTCTGATAATAATTCTAGTGTGTTTATACCCTCATGGACTTTAACCCAGATAAACATTCCGCCTTTCGGTTCAACCCAAGTTACTAAATTAGGATCTAATGTTTTTAAATAGTCTTGCATAATGTTCATATGTTGAGCGTAATTTTTTCTCAACATACGGATATGTGCGTCCAAGTCCATATTTTTCATTAAGTAATAAAGAGCTTGCTGGTTAAGTGGACTAGACATAAGATCTGCTGCCTCTTTAATTTGTGATAAATATTTAAGAACATCATCTGGCCCTGTTACCCAGCCAATGCGCAAAGAAGGAACCACTGTCTTTGAAAAAGTGCCTGTATATACGACATGAGATTTCTGTTTATCCATTGCTGCAATAGGAATGTATTGATCGTTCTCATTGAATTGAATTTCTCCATACGGATCATCTTCTAAAATGAGCGTATTATATTCATATGCGAGTTCCAATAACGCTTTACGGCGTTCTTGACTCCACACTCTTCCCTCTGGATTCGAAAATGTAGGGACAACATAGATGAATTTCGGATTGTATTGTTTTAATTTGGATTCTAACTCATCAAGATGCATTCCACTTTCATCACCATTTACTCCAACTACTTTCGCTTCATATGATTCAAATGATTGAACTGCTGCAAAGAATGTTGGATTTTCAGTAAGAACGACATCACCTGGAGAGATCATAATCCGACTAAATAAATCAATCGCTTGTTGGGCACCTGTTGTTAATAGAATTTCTTCTGGCTTTGCTTGTATTCCTTTGGTCAACACACGTTGGCTTATAAGCTCTCTTAATGGCATAAACCCCGGAGTCATTCCATATTGCAAACTTTTATTTCCAGATTCAAAAACGTTATCAAATGCTTGTTTGATAGCTGCTGAAGGAAAGTAAGGTTCATACGGATTTCCTCCAGCAAATGAAATGACATCACTTCCCTTTTTTTGAATTAGACCTGCTATTTCACGGATAGGGGAAGACTTAAACATTTTTGTTCGTTCAGCAAAGCGATTGCTCATATTAATGAGCCTCCCTTCAGTTTTAAATTTATCCAGAAAGTTAATGGTTATGATGTTTAATGTACAATTACTAATCTTTTGACCCAAATACTTTTCCTATCCCTAATACTCTTTCGATGACAATCATTAAAACAAAAGTCAAAAGAATCACAATACTAGAAACGGAGGTAATGATCGGATCGTACTGGTATTGCATGTAGGTATAAATGCGTACTGGAAGCGTAACGACATCAGTACTGACTATAAAAAGTGCCACAGTCAAGTCATCGAATGAAGTAATAAATGCAAAAATCGCTCCGGCAATTACACCTGATTTAATAATTGGCAGCGTAATTTGAAAAAACACCCTTAAGCTTCCCGCCCCGAGATTCATTGCTGCTTGTTCGATTGTGCGATCAAAGCCTACTAAACTAGCAACCACCAATCGCATGACGAACGGGATTGTTAAAATAATATGACCAATTACTAAAGCAATTGGGCTCGCGGCCATTCCAATCCAGGAATAAAACTGCAACAACGCTACTCCAAAAACAACGGATGGGATCAAAAGAGGTGAGCCGACTAGCTGCATAATTGCTGTTTTCCCCCTAAATTGATACCTGACAACAGCAATGGACGCCATAGTTCCGATAACAGTTGAAACAAGTGCCGCACCAAATGCAACCCCAATACTGAGCATAAACGACTGCATAAATTCGGGATGATTGACTAATTCGGTATACCACCTTAATGTGATGCCCTTAGGAGGAAACACGATATACTCAGTGGTTGTCAACGAAGATAATAAAACAACAACAATAGGAGCAGCCAAAAAAATGTACACGATCAGACAAATGAGATTTAGGCCGAATTTAGGTAATCGTTTCTTCATTGAATGGCCACTCCTTTCTTAGAAGTCGTCAACAATTTGCTATAAATTAGAATTGTAATTGTAGCAATTAAGATTAGTAGAAACCCAATCGCAGATCCATAAGGCCAATTCAACATGACGGCGACCTGTTCATATGTAAGGTATGACATCACTTTTACCTGTGGCCCCCCGAGAATGGAAGGAGTTACGAAAGAACTTACCCCTAAGCTAAAAACCATAACGGAACCTGCAAAAATGCCTGGCAATGTTAACGGTAAAACAATGGAAAAGAATGTTCGAAACGGACTAGCACCTAGGTTTTGTGAAGCTCGAATAACGGATGAGTCAATTCTTTCAAGGGATCCCATGATACTTAAAACCATATATGGAAAGAGAACGTGTACCATTCCGATAACCACGCTAAACTCTGTGTAAAGCAAAGTAATAGGTTTATCAATTAAGCCAAAGTTTAGTAATGCATTATTAATAACACCATTATTATTTAACAAGATAACCCAGCCATAGCAGCGAATAACCATACTAATTAACAGTGGCGATAGAACTAACATGGTCAAATAATTTTTAATTCTGCCATTTGCCCTTGAAATTTGATAGGCAACTGGGAACGAAATGATAATGGAAACCAAGGTAGTCAAAAAAGCTATTTTTACTGTCCGCCAAATCACCCCAAGATAAGATTTATCAGAAAGAAACTTAATATAGTTCTGAAGAGTCCAGTCATTGCCTATCCCACTTGATGCATCAAATGTCTTAAAGCTCGTGATAAAAAGGAAAAACAACGGAAGCAAAAAGAAAAAGATAAAGATACCAAGGGTCGGAAGTAATAAGAGCATATAATCAAGCTTTTTCTTTGTTAAATTCTTTTTCCTCTGCTTGATTAGCAATTCCTGTTCTTGATATGTGGTTTCAGCCTGCATGGATGTTGTCACCTCACTTTTTGGTTCCTAATAAATCCTCTGGGTTCCATTTAATAAATACATTCTTCCCTTCTCGGACCTGATCAGGATTTAAAAACGTATTCGAGATATCAGCAATGATATGTTTGTCTTTATTTTGTAAAATGTAGCGCGTTTTTGCCCCTAAGAACATTTTCCTTTCGACCTTAACTTCAAGACCTTCTGTCGTTTCCGTAGTGATTTGAATTTTTTCAGGACGAATATAAAAATCTATAACTTCAGCCTCCATTAAATGGCCTGTTAAAACCTGTTCAAATCCATAGAATGAAACGACACTTTCTTTGTTGGTGAGGGGCCTGACAACCTGGCCTTGAATCTGGTTTACTTCTCCAATAAACCTAGAAACAAAGTCAGTCTGAGGATGGTTATAGATAGCTACAGGCGTATCAAGCTGCTCAATTCTTCCTTCATACATTACGGCTACCCGATCTGAAATGGCAAGTGCCTCTTCCTGATCATGGGTAACAAAAATAGTCGTGATTCCAACCTTTTTTTGTATTTCCACAATTTCTTCACGCATTTCATGACGAAGCTTCGCATCCAAGTTACTTAACGGTTCATCAAGCAGTAACACTTTCGGTTTAATCACAAGTGCCCTCGCCAAGGAAACACGCTGCTGCTGCCCACCCGAAAGTTCCTTTGGATAGCGTTTTTCATAGCCTGTCAGCCGGACCATCTCCAACGCTTCTGCTACTCGCGTGTTAATCTCACTCTTACGAACCTTTCGAAGCTTTAAACCATAGGCGACATTGTCAAACACCGTCATATGGGGGAAGAGAGCATAGTTTTGAAAAACCATTCCCATCTCTCTTTTACTCGGGGGAAGCAGGTGGACGGGTTTCCCATCCACCACAATTTTCCCTCCGTCTACTTCCAGGAACCCGGCAATCATGTTCAGGGTCGTTGTTTTTCCACAACCAGATGGGCCAAGGAAAGAAACAAGCTCTCCCTGTTTGATTTCAAGGTTCATCTTTTTCACGACTTCTGTTTTATTAAAGGTCTTTACTACATTTTCAAGGCATAAATAGCTCATTTCTTTCACCTCTTTTAGTGGGCTACTTCTATTTCCTTATTGGCTCGTTCTGTCCACTCAGCTCTTTTTTCATTGACATATTCCCAATCCACTTTATACAGCTTCGCAATTTCTTCTTCACCATACGTCACTTTATTGATGATATCCCCTTCAAGTTTGGAGTTCTTGTTTACTGGCCCAGTAAATAATGCGTTTGCAAATTCAACCTGGACATCTTCACTTAACATAAAATTAATAAATTGTTGCGCAAGTTCTTCATGCGGTGCCCCTTTTATGACACTCGTCGTTCCAAGTAGAGCAGGTGCTCCTTCCTCAGGAATCACAAACTCGATTGGAAAATCACTATCTTGTAAAAGGAAGACCCTACTGCTACTCCAAGCGCTTGCAACAGTTTGACCTTGTAAGAAATAGTTAGAAACATCAGCAGTTTTATCAAATGTCACCGCATTTTTAGCAATTTCCTTCATTTTTTCAAACCCAGGTTCAATATCTTCTTCACTTCCCCCATTTGAAACTGCAGCCATGATCAGCATATGGACTCCAAACGTATTGGCAATGGATGGTAATACTAATTGTCCTTTATACTTCGGATCTGCTAGGTCATTCCATGATTTAATTGGCTCCCAACCATTTTGTTCAAAGGTTTCTTTGTTATAAGCTAAGCCTGTTGAAAGGATCGAGGTACCAACCCCAATATTGTCCTTATCCTTTGCAAGATCATATACATCCTTCAGATTTGTCACAATGCTTTCATCTAATTGTGCTAGTAAACCAAAAGCCTTTGCCTGCGCTTGCGGTCCATCATCCAAGAAAGCAACGTCTATTTGTGGTTTGTCCTTTTGTGCCTGAAGCTTTGCTACGGTATCAACGGAACTTCCCGTAATATATGTTACTTTTGCTCCATACTCCTCTTCGAACATTGGGATGAGGGTTTCTTTCATCTTCTTTTCAAAGCTTCCACCATAACCTGCCACTACTAATGTTTTGTCGCCTTCATCTTTTGACTTTTCGGGTGATGAAGAATTCCCCGTCTCGCTGTTACATGCAGTCATGAATCCAAGCATTAGACAAATAAATAGGATTAAAGACGCTCTTCTTCTTTTCAATATTATTCCTCCTAATAAAAAAGTTTTCTAATATGGACAAAACTAAAACGATGGCTTACATTCCTCCTTCAATTTTTTCGCTTTTTTATTCGAATATAATATTCGAATTTTCAGATAAATAATTCTAAAAATATAACATTATAACCTATTAAGGTATAATGTTATAATATTATAAAATTTTCATTACCTGAAAACGCTTACTAAATTAAACTAAAAAACAATCTCTGTATAATAAGTTACTTTGTCTGGACGAAAATAAAACTTTGAGTATTCGATTATTTCTCCCTGCTTGGTATAAGCAAACCTCTCCCACTCAAACACTGGCGTTCCTGGCTCAATTTGAAGTCTCTCAGCCATTTCGCCAGTAGCAATATAAGGCTTAACAAACGCTTTTGCCTTGCCTAATGAAACCTGAAATTTATTCTTTAAGATATTGTAGATTAACTCATTATTTATATCGTTAGCTGTCAGATCAGGGAATTTATCAAAGGGCAGAAATGAATACTCAACAGCCACTGGGATGCCCTTTTCAATTTTTAAACGCTTGATTTTAAAAACTTTCTCATCAGGCTTCAACTTAAATTTGCCCGCCACTTCTTCCTCCGCACTTTCTATTGAAAAACTAATTAATTCATGAGGATGCTCCTCTTCTATACCCGTTAATGCCAACAATTTATTAATATCTTTTTCACTGGTGGTTCCAGCTACAAAAGTCCCCTTCCCACTTCTACGGTAAAGGTACCCCTTGTTGACCAACTCAAGAACGGCTCGTTTAACGGTAATTGTGCTTACCCCAAAGTGGTCAGCTAATTCCTGTTCGGTTGGTAGCTGATAGCCGTATTCCCACTGCTTGGAAGTGATTTTTTCTTCTAATACCTCTTCTACTTGACGATATAAAGGTACATGGCTATTTTTATCAATCTTCATAACATCTCACCTAATTTATAATATTATAAGTTTATATTTTAATATTATTGATATATTTCTAATATTATTAC
>NZ_JBALOP010000043.1:44174-63830 GCF_036962685.1 Bacillus sp. JJ1566
ATTATTACTATTTTTACTATTAATACATAATTTACTGTGTTTTTATCATGTTGTCAACATGGTTTTTTAAATTATCAGAAAAATGAATCTACTATAATTATTAACTCTTTATTATTCATAGTAAAAACCCCTATGTAAAAGACTTATTTGTTTAATAGAACAAAACTAAGTCAACATCTTCTACAATAGGAGCTTTTTTTGTTATATAAATTTACACATCAATTCACAGCTGTTTTTACAAAACGATCATAACGTAAAGGATCGACTGGAATAATCGTTTCTTCTTTTTCACGGATTAACTCTTCTACCAATTTCCCTGTGACTGTTGCTAAACTTATGCCATCACCTTCATGTCCGGCTGCAATATAGAATCCAGGTACTCGATCCACTGCGGAAATAATCGGTAAATGGTCTTCAGTCCACGGTCGAAAACCAGTATAGGTTCGAATCATTTTAAAATCGTTTATTTTAGGGAAGAATCGGAGTGCTCTTTTAGCCATTGTTTCCACAACATTAATATCAACTCTTCCATCATACCCCACAAATTGACGACTGCTGCCAAGCAAGAAGTTTTGACTCTCTGTAGGCTCTAACACCAGTGCAACACCATGTTCCTTTGTTTGTGGATCTACCTTACGCTCACGGCCAAATTTATTCATTAAATAACCGAACTCCATCACATTTCGCATCATGATTGGCTGCTGCCTTGCACCAACAAGAATATGCCCTTTTCTCGGGACAATTGGGATATCAATATCAAGCATTCTTCCAATAAAAGGGGCCCATACGCCTGCAGCATTGACTACTTTTTTTGCAACATAGGTTCCACTTGTTGTTTCAATCGAAAAATCTTCTTTTTTCGTAATGGCAGTAACCTCTGAATGTGTACGCAATTTTAATCCATATTGCTTCGCCTTATCAATTAAAGAATAGCAGAATAAAAATGGGTTTATCAGTGAGTCTGTTTCACAAACCAGTCCCCCAGGGATATCATCAGCAAAAAATGGGGATTCCTGACGTATATCTGTTGGATCAAGAACATTAAATTTCAATCCCGCTTTACTTTGCGTGTCTACCCACTTTGTTGCAGCTTCCATTTCTTCATCATTATCACAAACGAGGATACTTCCTAATGCACGATATTCAAATGGCAAATCAAGTTCCCGATACAAATCAACAATGAGCTCCTGACTCACCAATGACATTTGGCTATCAAAACCGGGATCTTTATCAACGATTGTGACATTCCCATCACATCTTGAAGATGTACCGCTTACGAGATCCCCTTTTTCAATTAACATACAATCGATTCCGGCTTTTGAAAGATAGTATGCAATCGCGCATCCAACAATTCCACCACCGATAATGGCTACTTCCGTACGGTTACTCATATTCATATCTAGGATCCCCCTTGTTTTATTACCCAAAATAATAGAAAAAGAGACAAACACCGTGGACAAATCTTACATTACTTGCTCGTGTGCTTGAAACGCTCTCTCCATTTTTGCCCGTCCCTCATTGATTCCTGGATGGAATTGAATCGCTGCGTCTCTCCTGGTCGATTTCACGTTTTCCATTGCATGAAGCACTCGATCGCTTATGTCAGCAATATCTTTCAATTTTCGCTTAGCGATAGTTAGTCCTGCGAGTGTGCCTTGTGCACCAGCAACTTTTGCGCCTTCGATTCCTGTAATGTTTCCAGCAACGAATAACCCTTCAATCGGAGTTTCCATTTGTTCATTATGCACAGGCACATGTCCTCCAAGCTCATCAATATATTGGAATGGACAACCGATAACAGAAGCAAGCTCTACAAGTGGATAAAGTCCACCAGCTATACAAACAAAATCAACATCAATGATTTCTTCACTGCCTGGTATGCGTTCTCCATCAGGAGTCACCTTGCATATCGTTACGGACTCTACTTGATCTTTACCATTAATTTCAACGATTGCTTTACGGATGTTAATGGGCATTCCCCACATTTTTATGCCATTTTTAGGATAAAATTGCACAGCTAAATCGCGTATCCAAGCAGCCTTCGCAAATTTACTTCCAAACCTTAGAAAGGCAGACGGAGCTAGATGTGCTACACGAATTAACCCTTCCATCACATGCTTGGGATTTCCGGCTTGTTTCGTGACCGAGTTCAAGCTTGGCAAAACCATACTGTGTAGTCCGATTCCCGCTAAGTGCAGTTCATGTGCAATGGCGACTGACAAAACGTTAATCCCAGCGACGATTCCTTTTTCACCAACACGAACCCGATGCACATTGGTCATCACTTGCGCTGCACCGATGGACATTACCCCCGGGAGAGTCCATCCTGGTATTGGAGCTGGGGTTTCTGCTGCACCTGTTGCAAGAAGAAGGTTTTCGGCATTAAATTTGCCGATGTTTGTATGTATACAAAAGCCAGTACTTGTTTTTTCAATATGGTGAACGGAAACACTGCACCTGATATCCGTTTCCAAATCAGTTGCCTTTTGCAGCAATTTTTTAGCTTCTTCCAGCCCATTCCACCATTCGCCGTTTGACTCCTGGTAAAGCTGTCCTAGTAATCTCCCCCCTGGTTTTGGGAATTCATCAATTACGAGAACGTGTAAATCCCATTCACGACATGCAATAGCTGCTGACAAGCCTGCTGGACCCGCACCAATGACAACAACATCATACATGTGAATCTTCCTCCTTATTACCTTCGCGTTTTTTAGTAAATTCTGCGTATGTTCGAGGCAAATCATCTGCACTAGTTGTTTGACCGAATGGAAGCGGTTCCATTTTTCCACTTTCAATAATCATATCTTCCTGTAACTCCGTCAAGCATGCACGGACTCCTGACGTTTCATTGACAGTCATCCGACACTCATAGCAATGGCCAATATTGCAATAAATCCCGCGTGGTGTCCCACTTCCTTCATGTACACGTAAGAGACGAATACCGTTTGCAAGAAGTGCAGACGCAATGGTATCGCCTTCAAATCCTTGAAGCGTTTTTTGATCGTATGTAAAAGTAATTGGTTTTTTATTTTCTAAATTACCTAAAACAGGATGCGTTATGATACGGTTATGATTCATGACTGACCTCCTAATGATGATAGGGATACTGGTCTAACAGGCGGTTTTACATTTAACGGTATTTCATTTCCAGGTTTTTCCCCTTTTATCTCATGCAAAACGGAATCTACTGAAGTCCTGCATAAACGCCCACCACAATAGCCCATCCCAGCTCTTGTACGTAATTTCACTTCACGGGCAGAGCATTCGTACTTACTAACTGTGTTTTTGATGTCCTCTAATGTCACTTCTTCACATCTGCAAAGAATCAGATTATCCATCGGGTTAACCTCCTTTTTAAAATGTTAATTATCCCTAAATTTTCATAAACATTAAAAAGCAGAAGAAAGATTAAGACCTTCTTCTACTCTATTATACTATGATTTATTTAGAGTTAAACTCCGATATTTTTATTATTATTGTCATCTGCTAAGGATAGGGATTTAATTGGTTCTCCATCTCTTCCCATATAAGTCCTTCCCCAACCAGTTAATACAGAAAAGATCATAACAGCCAACAAAGCCCAACAATATATAATCCAAATACCTAGTTGTCCGGTTGATAGAACTGGAACTATTTCACCATAGACACTGTTAGCTTCAGCAGTTAATGAGACAACTAAAAATAGCGCGGGTGACCAAGGTAATACGAAGCACAGCGTATTTGCAAAAGCATCGAGTATATTGGCAATACGATATTTATGAATTTTATATTTATCCCCAATAGGCTTTGCATAAGAAATTCCTATTGCAAGAATAGGCGGTGCATTTAGCCCCATTACAGAAGTCAGTCCTAATGTTAATCCTCCAATAGAAGCTTCCGCACCTCTTGCAGTTGATATAAATTTTTCTGCAATACTCATTAATGCTTTATCACCATTTCCTACTTTCATAATATTGACACAAGCCATGATCAATAAGGCAAAAATACAGATATCAACCATCCCGCCAATTCCATTTACCAATACGCCTTGCGCAGCGCCATCCTGAATATAAATTAAATTTGAAAGACTGTTTAATTTAAATAGATGTGCAATAATAATCCCCACAACCGTTCCAATTGTCGTTGCACTAATTAAATGTGCCCCTTTAACTGCAAATATGATGGTTACGATTGCTGGAATAAGCATCACCAAACCCAATGGGTTCATATGTTGACTTAATTGATCATAGGGAAGGACATCCTGTGACGAACCACCCCCGCCAAAAATAGCCAGTAGAATGATCGTAATGATAGTTGCCGGAATTACATATCGAATCCTGGATTTCACAACGCCACCTACATCTGCACCTTGACTTGCTGCAGATGATATTGTTGTATCAGAAATTGGTGCAATATTATCTCCAAAAGCTGCTCCACCAACAATTGCGCCTGCCAATACAATCGGATCAGCGCCTAATAATATACCTGCCGGATATAAGACAGATATCCCTGCGATAATTGTTCCAAATGAAGTCCCTGTCGCAGTTGCAAATAAAGCACTGGCCACAAAGGATATAATGACAAAAAATGTACCAGTAGCACCTATATGATACGCAGCCCAAAGAATGCCATCAACTAATCCTGATTCTTTTAACACCTGTGCAAATACTCCGGCGAAAATCCAACATACGACTGGAATAACAGCAATCTTATCCGCCATACCTTCAATAACGGCCTGAGAATACTTTTCTTTATCCTTACTTAAAAAATAGGTTACCATAATTCCGATTAATGCGGCAGCCCACATACCTCTTAGGTCTGGCGCTTTAAGTAGTGAAATTAAGATTGCTATAATGATGAAAAGACCAAAAGGTATTAATGAAGTAAACCGACCACCATAAAATGGCACATTTGTAACTTCTTTATTCATTACTTTGCTCCCCCGATTCTTTATATGTTGATCTGAATCATTTTGTAACGACTTGTTTCACAACCCACTATTACTATTTTTAAAGAGAAGCAATCCCGCTCTTATGTGTAAGTTTGTATAATTCATCTTGGATGGTCTTCGTCATTTCACCTAGTTCAAGCTTTTTTCCATCAACTTTACGGATTGGAATAATGCCTAAGAACGTTACAGATAAAAAAGCCTCTTCTGCATGTAATAAAAAATCTTTATTAAAAGCCTGTTCAACCACTTCAATACTATGTTTCTCACAAATTTCTAACACTGTTTGTCTAGTAATCCCGTTCAATATATAGTTATCCGCTGGATGTGTGTAAAGCTTTTTTCCTTTTACGACAAACACATTGGATGAACTGCCTTCTGTAATCGTTTCACCTCTATGAAGTATGGCTTCAAAACAATTGTTCTTAATGGCTGTTTCTTTTGCTAAAACATTAGGTAACAAATTCAAACTTTTTATGTTACATCTCAGCCACCTAACATCTTCTACAAACATTGTTTCAACACCATTTGTATAAAAGTCTTCTGGTAATCTCGATGTTTCTGTCGTGTGTGCGATAAGTTTAGGTGCGACCTCTTCTTGAGGAAAGTGATGTGTTCTTGGTGCAACTCCTCGGCTTACTTGTAAATAAATAAAGCCAGTCAACAGATGATTTTTTTCAATAAGTTCCAGTATTTTTTTATTTAGTTCCTCTAAGGCGTATGGAAGGTTTAGTTCAATCTGATCTGCACTGTATTGAAGTCTCGCTAAATGTTTCTCTAATTTAAAGGGCGTTCCATTATAGACCCCAATCACTTCATAAACACCGTCGCCAAATACATACGCTCTGTCCAAAAAATCAATTTGAACCTCTTCCCTTTGAACAATTTGGTCATTATCAAGAACATAACTCATTATTAAACAACCCCCTCAATCAAGTTCATTAATTCACTCATAGACATTTGGAGTATTATTAATCATACGAAAATTCAAATAACTAATTTTGCACTTATACCTTTTAATTTGATGCATCCATTTCATAAGAACTACTTGTAGAATATTTATTTTTTAGTAAATAACCAACTAAAGCAAGGATTAGAATTGTTGAAAGAAGACCAATAATCACGTTGTTAGTGAAGCCTAGGATCATGTAACCAAAAATTGAAACAAGTCCACATATTAATGCATATGGCAATTGTGACATAATGTGGTCAATAGCATGTACACCGCTTCCAATTGAAGAGAGAATAGTTGTGTCTGACAACGGAGAGCTATGTTCACCAAATATACATCCTGCAAGAACAGCACCGAATACTGGTATGACATATGTTGGGTCGATGATGGCCATGATTTCGCCACCTATTGGTAGCATTAAAATTAATGTTCCAAATGTACTTCCTGTTGAAAAGGACATAATAGCTGCAAAAACAAAGAAAATCACTGAGAACCACGAAAGCGTTGTCGTATCATTAAAGAGTGTCGCTAAAAAGGTTCCAACACCTAATTCTCCAATAATTTCCGCTGTAATTAGTGCCAGAAATAAGATCAAAACACTTGGTAACGTGGTTTTCAAACCTGCCACCATGGCTGTTTTTATATCTTTTGACGAAGTCTTCCTTACAACTAATTTTAGTAGAGAAATGATACAAGCCAACAAACTACCATAAACAAGACCAGTCGTAACATCCATATTTGTTAAAATCCCACTACCTGTGATGGGTCCATCAATATTTGAGATACCAATCCAAAGCGCTATCACGATAGTTGCTACAACGAGAGATAGAACAGGAAGCATTAGATCAACCACTTTTCCGTCTGTTCTAGCTGGTAACTCATTATCACTTTGTCCTGGTACAACTCCTCTAGAGGTATCAAATAAAATTCCTTCTTGAGTTGCTCGTTTTTCATCACGTCGCATCTGTCCGAGGTTTATTCCAAAATAAGCAACCATAAATGCCATTAAAAGACATGTAATCGCGTAATAATTGTTCGGGATTGTTAAGATAAAAGCTTCAAAAGCCCCATAATTTGTAATCCCATTATCAGATAAAATCCCACCCATAATAGCAGCAGTTGCAGCTGCCATACCTGATAAAGGTATGATTAGGATGATTGGTGCAGAAGTTGAATGAACTAAATATGATAATTTCGATCGCGAAATTCGATGATTATCAGTTATTGGCCTCACAACATTACCACGTAGTAAACAACTACAAGCATCATCAAAAAAGATAACAAAGCCTAATAAAAGTGTAACCAATTTAGCCTGAAATTTTGTTTTGACCTTTTTAAGTGCCCATTCCGAGAAAGCTAGAATTCCACCTGAAAGATAAATAAGCGAAGTCATTATTCCTATCAGTAAAACAAAGATAAGTATTTTGCTATCGCCTAGCAATACACCCTTCATAATTTCAAAAATAGTACCAACACTAGCTAAAACATTCCACTGCTCTATGATGATTGCGCCTAAAACGATTCCTACTCCCAGCGATAAGAAAATTCTTCGTGTGAATATAATTAAAGCGATTGTGATGACTGATGGCAGTAGAGATAATATTGTTCCTTCCATTAATTAACCTCCTTTTTCGTATTTGATAATTTCACAACCTAACCTCTAGGAACAAAAATTTGTTATCCACCTCCCGACACGAAAACGATTACATTTTTTTAACTTCCATCCTAAAAAGACATCCATTCTGTTCAAGAAGTAGTTCGTTTCGTTTATTTCCAATAAAAAGAATGTGCGGATAACCTTACCTATATCAATAATTATCCACACATTCTAGTTGTTTTCTTTTTATGATGGTGACAAATTTTCTTGACTAATTATTCAAGCACGTTCGTAAGGGATCCAAGTTTTTCTATAGAAATTGTAACTTCATCCCCTGATTTTAACCATATCTGTTCTTCTTCAGGATAGCCGACAATAACCCCGGATGGTGTACCAGTGTAAATTAGATCACCTGGCTTTAGTGTCATATATTGCGAAGCATAACTCACAATTTCTGAGCAATTAAAAATCATATCTTTTGTATTCTCTGATTGGCGTGTAACACCGTTTACTTTACACTCAATTTTCAAATTGTGAATATCATCGATTTCATCTGCTGTTACGAGATATGGACCAACAGGGGCGTACTGATCACCTGTTTTCCCTAATAGCCACTGACTTGTACGAAATTGGAAACCACGTTCCGAAAAATCATTTCCAACGCTGTAGCCAAACACATAATCAAGTGCCTCTTCTTCACTTACATTTTTCGCTGTCTTGCCTATCACAATGACAAGTTCTGCTTCGTAATCAAACTTTTCCCCATTTTTCGGGAGTTCAATGATCTCACGGTGTGCAGCAAGTGCATTATTAAATTTGCTAAACAACACCGGAGAAGTAGGTACTGGAAGATTTGCTTCAGCTGCATGTTTTGCATAGTTTAAGCCTACGCAAATAATCTTCTCGGGGCTTGTGACAACTGGCGCATAAGTAAGAGTCGATTCATCCACATATGAAACAGTTGCATTTTGTATAGCATCTTGAAGCTCTGTTAATCCTTCAGTTCCTTGAGAAATAACCTCTTCCATCGTTATAAGGCTATCAAATAAAGAGGTCGTATCAATGATTCCTTCTTCCGTTTTAATCCCTAAGCGTATTTCACCATCTTGTTTAAAATTTAATAGTTTCATATTTTTTCTCCTTATCTGTAAAGTTTTTAAACTTGAATCTAATAAAAGCAGCTTGGTTTAAAATTCATTAATGTGCTTGTCAAAATCTTCCCCATATCGGTTTTTTAGTTCTTCCTTAAATTCATACGTCAATCGATTAACTAGAATATCATGGCGAATATAGTTACTAGTTGTCATCACTGTGGAAGGATGGCTTGAGATTACAGCATGAGCACCTTCCCCCTCACTAAGAGTTTTGAATATAATTGATTTTTCATTATCAATAACTATACAAAGTTCTCCTACATGGCGTCGTAACGCATTATCAATTTGAAAGTGGGTAAATTTTTTCCATGGTACCTTCAATTCTGCTTCATCAAATGTTAGAGTGACAATTTCCACACCTCGGTTATACGCAGCCTGTAAAGTCTCCATCAAAACCTTTAATTCTTCCGTCCAACCATTCAAAAGAATTTGAGTGTTAGAATTTTCGATTGCAGATTGAATCGCATCAATGGATGCCGAGTAACCATGTATCGTAAAAAGCTCTGTCCAATTCGTATCACTAATCGTAGAGATTTCTTCAAGAGCTTTTTCTAAAAAGTTCGCATTCTCCGAGAACGCTTTCCTTTTTTGATCAAGTAGTTCCTGATAAGAGACTGGTATGTATCCGATTTTGTTTCCTTTGTCTCCTCCTGAAACGCTACTAACAATTTCACGATCCTGCATTTTTCGAAGTGTTTCATACACTTTCGGAGCCGGAACACCTGAAAGTGTAGCAATTATATTGCCGTTTGATGGATGTGAACGCAAAAGGGCGATATACACCTTTGACTCGTACTCCGTAAATCCAAATTCTTTTAAACTATTTACAATTTCATTAATTTTCAATTAATTCAACTCCTTAAATAGATATTACTACCTCGGTAGTAAAAGTGTCAATATGTATAATTAAACTTTTTAGTTTGTAGGAAAAAAACATTAAACGGAGATGCACAGCATCATCATTATTGCGGAGATTTTCGCTTAAGCAAAATAAAAAACAATAAAGGAGTTTTCCTCTATTGCTTTTTATCCAAGTATATAAATCTGTTAGTTTACTTCTTCAAGAACTTTCTTATATCCATGGAATTGATCAACATACTTGAAATCCTTGTCTGTACGATTTTCTAAAATCTTGTTGCGGAGCAATGTTGTGATTGGATTCGTTGAATGGATAATTTCACCCCAGTTTCTAGCACTTGTTTGTACATAGGCAGTACGCGGTAGACGTTCTTTTTGATACTCTACAAATGCCTGTTGATAATTATCACCATATTTTCTGACCATATCGGCCAAGTATCCAGCATCCTCTAATGCTTGGCAAGCCCCTTGTGCCAAATATTGAAGCATCGGGTGAGCAGCATCGCCCATCAAGGTAATGTTTCCTTGTGTCCAGTTTTCAATTGGATTACGGTCATACATCGGCCATCTTCTTTGTCTTGAGATGTACGAAATTGCTGTCCTCACACGGTCACATTTATCCTTAAAAAACTCATCCATTTCTTCTGGGGTTCCCCACTGATCCGTATGCTCAATTTCTTTTCGATACTGGCTGCTTTTAAACACTACGACTTGGTTGTATAGCTCACCACGTCTGACCGGATATTGAACAACGTGCATGTTTGGTCCAATAAACATATACACATCTTCTGGGTCTCCTACATTCGCATTCGCTACTTCCTCCATAGGTATAGCCCCACGATATGCTACGTATTCAGAGCAAACTGGCTCATCGTCAACAAATAATTTACGTGTATTTGACCAAATCCCATCTGCACCAATTACAGCAGAGCCTGTAAAGGAATCTCCAGCAGCAGTAAATACCTCAACAGAATCGCCATTATCAGCTGCTGTTTTGATTTCTTGATTTGTAACAAGTTCAATATTCGGGTGTGCCTTACATGCATCAAGAAGAGCCTTATGAAGATCAGTTCGATGCAATACAATATACGGTGCACCATATCTTTCTCGATACACTTGACCTAAGTCAAGTGCGGATAATTCCTCACCTGTATACGCATCCATTAATACTAAACGTTTTGGAAAGACGGCAACTTCATTGATTTTATCCATGACACCTAGTTTTTGTAATACATTTGTTGCATTGGCAGCAAGCTGAATTCCGGCGCCTACTTCCCCAAATTCCGGTGCTTGTTCTAATACTTTTACATATTTATCGCCTTGGGCAAGTCCAAGTGCCGTTGCCAATCCGCCTATTCCTCCACCCACAACGATAATCGGATTCTGTTTGCTGTTTGTCATTTTTATCCTCTCCTTTACTAGTGAAATATGTAGGGAAACAACAAGATTGCTTCACCTTTAAAAAATTCCGATCCTTATCTAAAATCAGGTTTGAACTCTCCAGTAACCGTCTGATGTCCATTGTTTTTCTCGTATTGTTCTTCTCTTTCTAGTTCAAAGCGATCCATAATTGGAAGATCATTAACCGAGAATAGGTAAGAATCCTCCGCAGAAACATGCTCATACCAGGCCCAGTTTGGTACAACGAAATAGTCGCCTGCTTTCCAATCAAAGCGAACACCATTAATAATCGTATAACCAGATCCTTTATACGCATGATAAATAGTTGAATGTGTATGGCGTAGGGCTGTTGTGTTGAATCCTTTTGGAAGGAACTGCATTCTTGTACCCATCGTTGGGTTAGCAGACTTTCCAGTAGTTGGATTAATATAATCCACCGCAAAGCCATGGTTTGGATTTGGATCAAATTCCATTAAACCTTTAATTGCGTCAACCGTACGACTCCATTTATAGTTTGCTAGCGGAGCTACATCATATTTTTCATCACCAACTGGACGCACCATTCCACCTCTGTATCGTTTTTCAGAGAAGTTGTCAGGAACATTCGGTTGTTGCAAACCATCTGCATAAGGCTCAAAGAATGTACCACCAAGATTATAAATCGTCGGAATATCCAACGCATCCATCCAAATCATCCGCTTATCGCCAAGATGACCATGCCCATGCCAGAGGTTTTTTGGCGTGATGAGGAAATCCCCTTCTTCCATAAAAATTCGTTCCCCTTGAACAATTGTATAAGCGCCTTCACCTTCAGTAATAAAACGAAGCGCAGATTGTGTATGGCGATGCGATGGTGCTTGTTCCCCAGGTAATAGAAGCTGAACGGCAGCATATAAAGTTTGAGTCGTTGACACATGACCCCAAGGCTGACGATATGTTAATCCTGGATTTTGAAAATAGATAGCGCGACGTTCCCCACCACGTTCTGGGGTAAAAATATCAGCGGCTTCCATTAATTTCTTTTCAATCAGTTCTCCTGTCCATAAGTAGGCTTGTGCATGAGGTTCTGGAGTTTTATTCATTACTTCTGGAATCGCTTCCCATAATGGTCCAAGATTATATTGCTGAATGTCCTTCGTAAAATCCTTTACATCTTGATCTTTAAGGTAACTTGCTTTTTCAGCCATTTTAAACCTCTCCTCTTTTTTATTAATTTGAACTTTTGCTGCTTAATTTGGATAGATTACGTTGGATCTGACCCTCATGTTTGTTCACGTGCCCATCAATTAAATGCTCAATAATAAATGACAGCGGTTTCGTTCCAAAGTTTGGATTCACGCTTGTCGCTTCTGCCGAAAGCTGTTTCTCCGTTAAATTTTCAATTCCGGCTTGAACCGTTTGTTTGACCTTTTCAAGCTCCTTAACCATTTCGTTTACAGAAATCGCATTGACTGTTTCTGGCTTAACGGCTTCCAAACGACCCTCATGTAGATGGTTTCTACCCCATACTTTTCCTGGTGTTTCTACAAGCTGCTCGATTTCTTCGACCCAATACGGTAATGCTTCAACAATATGGGCGATAATTTGCATGATTGACCATTCATCATTTGTTGGCTGCCAACGAATGGTTTCTTCTGATAAACCACTTATTGTTTCTATGATTCTATCAATCGATTCATTAACAGAAGTAATATAATTTTGCGTCATGTTCCTATTCCTCCCTCGTTTTCCTTACTGTGTTCTCTAACACACCGACTTTTTCGATTTCGACGCGCACAACATCGCCGTCCTTTAACCAAACTTGCGGTTCCATTGCTTGAATAACACCTCCAGGAGTTCCAGTGATCACAATATCGCCCGGCTCCAATGTAACCAATTGTGATAAAAAGGATACTAAACGTTTCACTGTAAACACTTGATTAGCTGTGTTTGTTCGTTGACGCTCTTCACCGTTAACGGTTAACACCATTTCCAATGTTTGCGGATCATCGATTTCATCTGCAGTAACTAACCAAGGCCCAAGTGGTAAGCTTCCATCTACTGTTTTACCTTGCAGCCATTGTAATGTGCGTCTTTGAATATCACGATACGTAACATCATTTGCGACTGAATATCCTGCAACATAATCAAGTGCATCTTCTTCTGAAACATTTTTCGCACGTTTGCCGACAACAAATGCAAATTCCGCTTCATAATCCAATTGCTCAGAAACAGGTTGGAACGGAATATCATCCTCTGGACCGATAATGGTATTCGCAAACTTTGCAAATAATACTGGATGTGATGGAATCTGGCGCCCCATCTCTAAAATATGCTCGCGGTAGTTGTGTCCAACCGCAAAAATTTTCCCCGGTTTTTGTAATGGTGCTTCGATTCTAACTTCTTCCCTGTTATAAATGAGTTGATGGGCATATGTATCTGGATTTTCTAATGCGTAATTAACTGCCTTCTGTGCAATTTCAAAACTTTCTTTACCACCTTGTAAAAACGCTTCCATTTCAGAAGGAACAAATGCCTCTGCTATCTCCTTAAAGCGATATTTTCCTTCACTTTGTAATTGAGCTTGATAGGCATAATTTAGATCGATTACTTTATTGTCATCCGTGATTGCTCCAATTCTTGTATAACCGCCTGTAGTATAAGTAATAAGTTTCATCGTATTCTCCCTTTTTGTTGTAATTTTTTATGAATATTTGCACACTCATAATATTAGAAATGGTGCAGTATGTTTTACAGTAAAATCACCCACCTTTAAAACGAATTCCACTATTGTGATAATGAGTTATACTATATATAATAATTATATGTCAGAATTTTTTATAAAGTCAATGTCAAAATAATTTAATTTTACTGATAATTAGGGAGAGTCGAAATGGAAACAAAAAAAAGCAGAGATACCATCCAATCACTAAGTATTGGAATTTCAATTTTAGATACCATTGCAAAGGCGAAGAGGCCGTTGAAGATTACAGAAATACAAGAAGAGACAAACATAACAAAAAGCAATTTATATAAATATATCAATACCCTTGTCCAAGATGACTTAATTTTTCGAGATCAGAATAGTGGATTGTATCACTTAGGTTCAAGATTGATTCAATACGGAATGACTGCTATGGGGAATCAGGATATCCTCGCAATCATTTCACCCTATTTACAATCGATTAGTGAACATACAAACAATACGGCTCTATTCTCAGTACCAACGTTTAATGGACCAGTGGTTGCAAAAATCACCCGCTCCAATCAGATCTTAAATATTGGTGCCGAGATTGGAACGTTACTTCCACCAAATTCTGCGGGCGGAAAAATTTTTAATCTATTTGCGGAGCAGCATAAAACAAAAAATTGGAGAGAAAACTACAATTCTACTATCATTGATGATTCTAGTGAGAACGAGACGATATGGAGGGAAAAAATCGCTTTTGCTAAGGAACCTTTGATATCTGAAGTGTCATCTGTTGCTATACCTGTTCTGAATTATCTCAATGAATTAATCGGGATTATTACAATTGTCGGTTTTTCATCTGATATACCAGAAACGATTGAAGACACACAAAGTAAATTCCTGCAAAAAATGCAGATGGAAATTTCGAAGAACTTTTAAGAGGTCATATTAAGATTTTCTTTTAATTGATTGTTTACTAAGGAAAAAACTTATTCGAACAGCGAAGAAAAATATTGGCATATTGGGAATGTTTCTATTAATATAAGTATTATCAAATGGGACAGAGGGACAGGTCCCTCGTCCCACCATCATTGGAAGATGCGACAGTGAACCTGTCCCTTCGTCCCATAGTAAAGGAGAAATGGATATGAGCAACAAAATTAGACTAGGTATCGTAGGTTACGGTAATCTTGGAAAAGGTGCCATTAAGGCTATTAAACAATCTCCTGACATGGAATTAGTAGCGGTTTTTACAAGAAGAGATCCAGGAAGCTTAAAGCTTGAGGATGCAAATGTAAAAGCTGAGCATATTTCAAATGCAAGTGATTATCAAGGCAAAATTGATGTGATGCTGCTTTGTGGAGGATCTGCTACAGATCTACCTGAACAAACTCCACAATTCGCTAGCATGTTCAATACGGTAGATAGTTTCGATACGCATGCAAAGATTCCTGAATTCTTCCAATCTGTTAATGAGGCTGCAAAAAATACAACAGCCATCATTTCAGTAGGCTGGGATCCAGGTTTATTCTCAATCAACCGTGTAATGGCTGATGCGATTTTACCAAATGGCGAAAATTACACATTCTGGGGTAAAGGTCTAAGCCAAGGCCACTCTGATGCCGTTAGACGTGTAAAAGGTGTTAAAAACGGCGTCCAATATACCATTCCTTCTGAGGATGCAATGGATAAGGTTCGCAGTGGTTCAAATCCTGAACTAACAACGGCTGAAAAACACCGTCGTGTCTGCTATATAGTTGCCGAGGAAGGCGCAGATACAGCAGCCATCGAAAATGAAATTAAAACAATGCCAAACTACTTCGCTGATTATGATACAGAAGTAAATTTTATCTCTGAAGAGGAATTAACTCGTGACCACTCGAAAGCTCCACACGGCGGGTTTGTGATTCGCGGTGGACAAACAAGTGAAGACACAACACAAATTTACGAATTCTCTTTAAAACTAGACAGCAATCCTGAGTTTACTTCGGCTGTATTAGTTGCATATGCAAGAGCTGCGTATCGCCTAAGCCAAGAAAAGCAATTCGGTGCAAAAACAGTATTCGATGTAGCGCCAAGCTATATCTCTCCAAAATCACCAGAGCAATTAAGAAAAGATTACCTATAAAAATAACAAAAAATCACTCACACATTTGCGAGTGATTTTTTGCTTTTATCAAATGCGCCTTGGCGTATTTGTGCCCAGATTTTTTCGAGTTAGCTCGAAAAGTTTCCTTTGAAAATCTGTGGCATCCACCGGAGGTTTAACTTTGTTCAGTGGGTTTACCCAACTGAATAAAGTTAATTATTCATCGCTACCTCTATACCTTTTATATGGAAGTGGGTTCCAAATCCGGTATTGAAGATCCTCTGAACGAAGTGGTGCCGGAATATCATCAAAAATTTTCTGTGCCACTTCTAATTCACGCTCAGCTTCTGACTTATCCTGGTACATAAATTCATCTGAAGCTTGTTCCAGCGCTTTATTTACCTTTTCTTCTAAATTTTCAACAATCATTTCCTGCTGTCGATGAATCGATTCCCTCGCAAAAGCCACCCAATCAGGCTGTGCCGAGCGAAGTGTGTCAGAAACATAGCTAAACTCTTTAAAAATGTCTCTATAAATTTTATCCGCATTTTCACGTGCGTCCATAATGACTGTCTCTAAATCTTCAATCGTAAGCTCCTCAACCTCAAGCGGCTTTCTACGCTTCGGACCACCTATTCCTGATCTCGTTAAATAATATGGGAAAATACTTTTTATCGTTTTACCAACCGGTGAGATTGCCATATGATTCTCATCTACACCTTTTGGCTGCACGCCCTGGATTGCAATTCGTGCTGATTCTGGTCTCACGATTTCCTTTGGTGGTAACACGCCATATCTTAGTAATTCACGAATTCCTGTACCCGAAATATTAATCCGATATTGCTCATCATGTGGACATGTTTGTTCAGTTGCTTGTGTACTGCAACGCGTACAATAAAATACTTCATGGAACAAGCGAATATCAATCCCTAATTCATCTGGTGTGAATTCATCAAAAATTGTATGGCTTGCATATTTGTCATAAAAATCACCGATACCCGCATGATCTCGTCCGATAAGCGCATGTGTACACCCATAGTTTTTCATAATCAAAGCATGAAGAACGGCTTCACGTGGCCCCGCAAAAATATAAGTAACTCGTAATGGCGCAAGAATGGTTCTTTCCTTTGGATAATATGTATCCAGCACACTGCGGTAGGACAACATCCGAAACTCATGTCGTGTATATTCACGCTTTGCCATTTCTACCAGCGGCTGAACGAATAAACCTTCTAACTCTTCTAATGCATTTCTATGAATATACTCATGTCCGCGGTGTAAAGGATTTGCCCCTGTAATAAATCCACCAACCGATTTAAATTTCTTCTTTTCATAAAAGAGCTTCCATGTTTCTTTCGGTTCCATTCGAATATCTTCAAATGGGCCCCAATGAACGCGGCGAAGCAATGTTATTGGTCCAGCCAATGCCGTATCCCCCATACGGCGATAGATTGAATCTACTCCTGGGTGGTTACGGTCGTTTGTGCCAAAAAGATGCGTTGCACGGAATTCACGATCATAGTGAAAAATATCATTCAATTTAAGAATGGCTACCGGCTCTCTCGTTTCATCCGCAAGAGCGACCTCATCCCCAACTGATAATGTTTTAATAATCTGCTGGTTTCGATCACCAATTGGCGCGAAACTAAGTGGCACCGGCCAAACAACTCCATTTTTCAAGCGGCCTTTCGTCAGAACAGACTTGTAATCTTCTTCATCCATAAAACCTTCATTAGGAGACAATACCCCTGTTGCGATCATTTCAAGTGTAATGACAGCCTCCAAATCCACCATGATCATTGGCAACTGCTTCGCTCTTTCCATCGCCTCATCGCGTTCTTTCCCCGTAAGAACACGATTGACTAATTTGCCACCATGTGGCTGTTGCGGATAGCTTGCTAGTGTTTTTTCATCTAAAACATCCGTAGATTGATTCATTATTTATATCACCCTCCCCTTATCACTTATATTCTATTGATATTCTTTATATCCTTCTTAAAACGTATTATTTTTCGGAAAATTCGGTAAAGATTATAACAAAAAGACTTTAATGGTAAACCTGACTAAGAATAATAGATTAATAGAATGGATTTTCGGTTTAAATTCGCGGTATGTTCCTATTTCATTAATATTCCCCCCTCAAACTCCTCCAAATTCTTAACATTCATATATAATTCCATTAAAATATTTCGTTATTTACTCTTGTGTAATCACCATTTTATCTTTATGATTATTATGTTGTTAAATTTCGCGTAGGAGGATTAACATGAAGCTAACATACACAGGTAAAACAAAAGATGTCTATGAATTACAGGACGGGAAATACTTACTACAATTTAAAGACGATGTAACAGGTGTTGATGGTGTTTTTGATCCAGGTGCAAATACAGTTGGTTTAACAATTGAAGGTGCAGGTCGTGCTGGATTAAAATTAACAAAATACTTTTTCGAGATATTAAATGAAAAAGGGATTCCAACTCACTATATTGACGCTGATATCGATCAGGCAACCATGACAGTCAAACCGGCTGAAGTATTTGGTAGTGGTCTTGAAGTCATTTGCAGATACCGTGCTGTAGGTAGTTTCTTGCGCCGATATGGTTTATATGCTGAAGAAGGACAATCCTTGGATGCTTTTGTTGAAGTAACCTTAAAAGATGACCATCGCGAAGATCCTCCAATTAGTGAAGATGCTTTGGACATGCTCGGCATTTTAACTAAAGAAGAATATCAAGTATTAAAAAGCCTTACCCAAGAAATTGCAGGTATCGTCAAGGATGAGCTTGCGAAGAAGGGTATCGAACTCTATGATATAAAATTCGAATTCGGACGTACCGGCGAGAACAGAGAAATCGTTCTAATCGACGAAATCTCTGGTGGAAACATGCGCGCCTACAAAGATGGCGAATACATCGAACCACTAGAATTAGAGAAATTGTTTTTATAATAATTGGGACAGAGGGACAGGTCCATTGACCCTTTAAAGAAAATATTACTATGTATGCAAAAAAACACTTCTTATTGATTATAAAGGGTTCCGTTTTAAGGTACTTTTCTAAAAATCATCACCGAAATGACGATCCTTTTGACATCGAAAATGGCACATAAAAAAAGCAAAACTCGCCCCAAGAATGAACTGCACCTCCATTGTTAGTTTTTTGTCTAACAATTTTGGTGCAGTCCAGAATGGCGAGTTTTCATTGTTATAAATTCCTAATCTTCTTTTACTAAAGCACCCCGTTAGCACAATTCTTTTATTGATCTTATCAACGAAAATCTATCTTTTTTTTCTAGGACCTACAATTAATTTGATTGCTGTTCTATTTTCATTATTGATTAAAACATCAGTAAATGCAGGAACAAAAACCAGATTAACACCGCTTGGAGCTACAAATCCTCTTGCAATCGCGATGGCTTTAATCGCTTGATTTAAAGCACCAGCTCCAATCACTTGAATTTCTGTATTTCCTCTTTCGCTTAATACGCCTGCAATTGCACCCGCAACTGAATTCGGATCTGATTTTGATGATACTTTTAATACATTATCCATATAAAATCCCCCCCCCGTTATTTAATCGCTTGATATGATCGCTGGAAACAATGAAATATCGTATCTTTAATAGTATTCAAATTCAAATCAAACAGAACTATTGAACTTGTACTGCCTACATTAAGCCCATAAAAACTAGAAAGCTCTTGAACTGCTTTTTGGAAGCGGACAGCATCAACTCGTACTTGTATATCTAAATCTTCCTTTGTAATGCTGTTTGGAGTAGCTGAGCTACCCACGTGCTGTATATCAGCTTCTGGAAGTACATTTGTAATTAAGGATTTAGATAATAAAAATGTTTTCTCCGCCTTTTAATTAAATGAATTATTTTTTGTAAAGTTTACCCTCTCCATATGACTCACCACCTATTAAAAACGTAATCTTCTAACTATCCTGCGCCTTTAGTTTAATTAATTCTATGAAAAGAGCGTTAATCCTTTGTGAACTGCACCCCAATTGT
>NZ_JBALOP010000044.1:0-32934 GCF_036962685.1 Bacillus sp. JJ1566
CGAGTGTTTTGTCTTTGAGAGTGCGCCTCAGAGACATTTCGCTGCTTTCGCTCGAGTGTTTTGTCTTTGAGCGAAGGCCAAAAAGACATTTCGGTGCTTTCGCTCGACCTGTCACAATCAGCCTTTCATTCGGACTTACTAAACCTTTTTCATACTTGAAGTGTTCGATTTATCTTGTCAGTTTTTTAATCTACATCAATGCGTCCAAATACGAAAAAAGCCTGTCCAACCGGACTGGCCTTTTTTGTATCATAGATTTTTAATAAACAATCTCACAACATCTGCGCCGCCAATAAACAAGCCGAGTGTTGTACCTAAGTTACATAAAACAATAATAAGCAAGATCCGTGTTACTTTGTTATGCCAGAAGCCCTTTACACTGTAGACATCAGTTGAAAGTGTTTCAAAGTCCTTCACACTTGGACGTCTTAAAAACGCCTGGACAAAGCCTGCTATCCATCCTGCTGCAATTAATGGATGCATGACCCCTATTGGAGCTGCAAAAAAGGCGGCCACAATCGTCAGTGGATGTCCCAGAGCAATCGCAGCCCCAAGTGCTGAAAATGAGCCAGTCCACAAAACTAGGCTTAAGGTTTGCTGCATGCCCGCTTCTGGATTGGCAAAAAAAGTATAGGCAATGATCGCTACAATTAAAATCGGAATCGCCCAACCGAAAATTTTTGGTGCTTTTGATTTTGGTGGAAGCTGGGTCAGCTTCTTTAAATCATGTTCCTTTTTTATTTCTTCCTTGATTCCCGGAACATGGGCTGCTCCAAGTACAGCTACTATCTTTTCCCCAGGAGCATGTTTGATTTTTTGCGCTAAATACTGATCCCGCTCATCAATGAGTGGCGTCTTTAATCGCGGAAAGCTCGTTGAGAATTCAGTCAGCATTGAATTCAGCATATCCTGGGACTTCATTTTCTCAAGCTCTTCCTCTGAAATTGTTTCATTGCTAAAAATGCTATAAATTATGGACATTAATAATTTCATTTTACCGGTGAACCCAACAGCATTCCAAATACGTGAGAACGTTACTTGAATATTGCGGTCCGCCAAAACGAGATCAGCACCGACCTCTTTTGCTGACTCAATTCCTTGCAGCATTTCTTGACCGGCATTGATTCCAAATTGGCTTGCCATTCGCTTTTGAAAGGAAGAAATGGCTAGGTTCATGAGAAGCAATGTGGCCTTTTTCTCTTTAATCACTTTAAAGATGTCCATTTCCTTCCACTTATTACCTTCCATCATTGATTGGTATCTTTGCTCATCAAGCTCAATACAAACCGAATCTGGTCTCTCTGCTTCAATCACTTCTTTAACCTGCTCAGCACTGTGCTTTGAGACGTGTGCTGTACCGATTAATATGTATTCCTTACCATCTAATTCGATCCTCGTAATATTTTCTTCAGACATAATAGACCTTCCTTATACATGCTCAATTTGTGTATATGTCTAATTCTAAACTAGAATGACAAAGATTTGAATTCTTTTCACAGAATATGTATAAAAAAGGGACCGAAACCTCAAAAGGCTGTCGGTCCCTTTCCCCTTTATCCTGGGAATGACTTATCATTTTTAGCTAGAGAGCCTGATGGATTATCATCATGAACATAATCGTTCACCCAATAATCTGCATTTTTTATTCCGAGCTTTACGGGATCAAAGACTGGATCAACCCCTGCCTTACGCTGCTTCTCATAATCCTTCAATGTAACCAATGCTGGTTTTGCTAGTATGAGAATCGCAATGACGTTCAGCCAAACCATCAATCCTAAACCGATATCACCGAATGCCCATGCAAGCTTCGCCTCATTTACCGTTCCGTAAGTCATTGATGCTAGTAAAACAATTTTAAGAATGAGCATGCCGACCCTGCTGTTCCTACCTCTCATTAAGTAAGCGATATTGGTTTCAGCCATATAGTAATAAGCCATAATTGTCGTAAAGGCAAAGAAGAATAATGCAATTGCAGTGAATCCAGCACCAAATCCAGGAAGGGCAGATTCAACCGCTGCCTGAGTATAAGCCGGACCAGCCTCAACTGTTTCTCCTAAATTGTTTACAATTAATGTTTTGTCCGGTGCTTCGACATTGTACATACCTGTAAATAAAATCATAAATGCTGTCGCCGAACAAACTAATAATGTATCTATATATATCGAAGCGGCTTGAACTAAGCCTTGTTTTGCAGGGTGGGATACCTCTGCTGCAGCTGCAGCATGTGGGCCAGTACCTTGCCCAGCCTCATTCGAATAAATACCACGTTTTACTCCCCAGGAAATCGCCAAACCGATAATTCCACCAAAGGCTTGCTCTGCGCCAAAAGCACTCTTAAAAATTAAAGCAAATACTGCTGGAAGTTCCGAGATATTCATAATCATGATGATAATGGCCATGATAATATATCCAAGAGCCATAAATGGAACAACATACTGTGCAACCGTTGCAATCCGTTTGACCCCACCGAAAATAATGCCACCAATTAATAAAATAAGAATACTTGCAGTTACCCATTTGTTCATTCCAAATGCATTATCTAAGCCTAATGCAATTGAGTTTGATTGGATACCCGGCATTAGGAATGCCATTGCTAAAATAGTGGCCAAGGCAAATAAAATCCCATACCACTTCCAGCCGATTCCTTTTTCTATGTAGTAGGCTGGTCCCCCACGATATTGTCCATCCTGTTTTACTTTATAAATCTGGGCTAATGTTGACTCAATAAAAGAGGTGGCTGCTCCGATAAAAGCAATTGCCCACATCCAAAAAACAGCACCCGGTCCACCAAATGCTATTGCTGTTGCAGTACCTGCGATATTCCCCGTACCAACACGTCCTGAAAGTGCTATGGACAAAGCCTGGAACGAAGAAACCCCGGCATCAGAGCTTTTTCCCTTGAACATAAGAGTTGTCATGTCTTTGATATGCCTAACCTGTAAAAAGCGAGTTAAAATAGAAAATAAAAGTCCTACACCAAGCATACCGTAAATCATAACTGGGCTCCAAAGAACTCCATTGATCCAATCTGCAAAAGCCTGCACAAACATTCCTCCTTCTTGATTTTTAGAAAATTTTGTATATTAAGAATTATAGTCCATTCATATAGACAACTCAACATTATTGTTGTATAACACATCCATATTAAAAAAGGAAACAAGTCCCCATTTTAAATATATGGACCTATTTCCGTTAAATGCCATTTTTTTATTCCTGGAATACTTTTCGATAATAGTCTAACTCCAATATTTTCTCAGAGTAATAGAACTTTTCCTGGACACGCTTCAGCATGCTATGGAATTCCCCCTCTTCTAAATCTTCTCCTTTATCTGAAGTGAACTCATGGGTGTTTGAATTGTAGCTTCCTTTATTTGTAACGAAACTTTGATTTTGAAAAATAACAAGTGGCTCGGCATCTGAGAAAATATCTCTTCCCATCAATAACCTCGAGTCATATTCAAGCCCAAGCAAATTAGAAAGTGTTGGGAGAATATCTAGGCTAGATGCAGGTTTTTTAACAACAACTGGATTCATTCCTTTTGTATATAGGATAAAGGTACTTTTATAGAGTTCAAAATTTTCCTCAACGATATGACCTGCAAGCTCGTCAATCGTTTCCTTTTTAAGCCCATATGGATAGTGGTCAGCACTCAATGCAATCAAGGTGCGTTCTGCAATCCCCTTTTTCTCAAGTTCAGCCATTAGTGTTTCCAATGCCCGGTCTAACTCAATTTGTGTTGCTAAATACGCTTTTGCCTGTTCGGAGTATGGAAGATCCTTTACAAGCTGTTTATTTTTATTTGCGATAAAATTTCCCATAAATGAATATTGCATATGACCACTAACGGTCATGTAATACGTATGAAAGGGCTCGTTATCTATATAATTTGGAATTGTTTTTTCTATCATCTCAAGGTCTGATTCTGGCCAGGTTTCTTTAACATCCAAGCCATTTCCCAGACCAAAGTAATCATAGCCCATATTTGGATGTGAAATGTCCCTTCCATAATACGTATAGGTATGGTTGTGGTATGCGGTTGTTTTGTATCCTTGTTTCTTCAATTGTTGTCCCATGACAAACGGTAAGTGATTGCTTCCCGAATTTCGAAAGCTCCAAACCCCACTTTTCGGAATTAAACTATTTAAAGCAACATATTCACCGTCTGACGTACTTACGCCCCATATCGGTGTATAAAAATTTGTAAATTGAAAGCCTTCATGTACAAGCTTATAAAGGGTCGGCGTTACATCCTTGCGAACAGCATATGGTGAGAAACCTTCAGCAATAATTAGATTAAGATTATATCCCTTGTATTTGCCAGTGTACTCATTCTTCGCAGTGGGTTCCACTGAATTAAAGTAACGATGCATGTTTAGGATTTCCTCATTTGCTTCATTTGCCATTAATTCATCAAAGTCTACTAGTTTGTTATATTCTATGGGCTTTGGTTCTACTTTTTCAGGTGGCATTTTTGTAATAGACTCCCTTTCAGGAGTCGGCTTATGACTAAAAACTGGATTCGCTGGATTAGGTACCTCCACATTAGGAGACCACCCTACAAGCATTCGTTGAAGATCAATTCGCATCGCTGTAAGGATACCAAATCGTTCAACAGAAAGGATTGGGAGATTGCTATTGTAATATAAATCATATGCCGAATGGGCTTCCTTCCCACCTGCATAGATTGTTGCAATTCCAGTAAATTGAAAGAGAATGATGCAACAAAAAACGATTAAACGATTCAACCAGCCAATTTTCACAAATGTAATCCGCTTCTTTTTAAAAATGACTAGACCAATAACGGGTAGAAAAAATAAAATAAGAAATACAATATTGTCAAAAAGCACATTGAAAATATCCCGTCTAAATTCCATGATTTGACCTGCATCTCCAAGTGAGTAAATAATATAATACGTTTTAAAGAACGTATAATAAATAATCTGAGATGCATAAATCAAAGAGGTCATTCCTAAAAACAAAAGGGCAAGTAGGAAGTTAAATGTACCATTAAAAAAACTGCAAACTAGAAAAAGGACTAGACAAAAGGCAAGTAGGAAAGTAAGAGACCTTACATAATCAAAGGTAAATAAAACTTCAGTTGTAATAATCCTGAAAGTCGTTTCCATAAAGAGAAACGACCCAATAAAGTAAAATAATAAAGACTCATTTTTCATAAATTGCTTCATGGAAACATCCTTTCGCACAAAGTCAGCCAATACTACTTAAGTCGTAATACTACCATTATACTGAACTTTCCTTTGACTTAGATGTGGTTTTTGCATTTTTTTACAGTAAATGATATAAATCACGGTAAGGCTTTTAGAAGTTATCTATAATGGAAATATAGGTAATGAAAACCATAAAAGGAGCGATTCAATTGAAGAAGGAAATGCTCGACAATTTTATTGAATATAATGAGGAAAGACTTACAAAGCGTGTTATTTTTAAGGAAGGTGGAAGTACAGTTTTCGTACTAAACTTCATGCCAAATCAAATTTTACCTGCTCACAAGCACCCTGGATCAAATGTATATCTACATGTTCTGACCGGGGCAGGCACCTTTACCGTTGATGAGCAAGAAGTAAAAGTAAAAAAGAACGATTGTCTTGTGATTAATGGTGAAGAGACCTTGAGTTTTGTAAATGATGGCTCCGAGAATGTGAGTCTATATGTGACGCTTACAAAGATTCCTGATGAGAGATATGCTCAAGACGTCTGACTAAAAAAACACTGCCAACCACATTTATTAGGTTGGCAGTGTTTCGTTAGTTCATCACCCACTTATCTTTCAAAAACATAATTCTACCAATTACAAAGAAGAGAATCATACAAGCGATGTTGCTGCCAAATGCAAGTAAAATATGTTCATAGTTAATGATTCCAAACATCAGCTCTTTTAATAAAGTAAACAAGTTCATAATTGGAACTGCGAAATGAAAAGTTGTAAGTTCGTTCACTCCAATCCCTACGATAAGCATTGCAGGGAACATTGCAATCATCATGACAGGACTGCTATAGCTTCCTGCTTCCTTGATCGTCTTCGCTGCAATACTTGTAATCATGATTAATGATGCGGTGAATGCAGCATAGATAATTGAAAGTAAAATCGCGATTCCAATGATTAAATATGCGTTATCTCCAAATGATACAGCATTTTTGAGATTATCAGTAAACAAACTAATCTCCAACGAAACTACCCCTAATGTAATAATTCCTATTACTGAGCCAATTGTTGCAATCGTTAGCCATTTTGCAAGTAACAAGGTCGATCTTTTAACTGGAGTCATTAGCAGGGCTTCCATCGTTTTCTTTTCTTTTTCACCTGCAAATAAGTCTGATGCTGAAGGTCCAGAACCAACTCCAATAGCAATTGATAATATTAAGGGAATTAAAAATGCAAGCATTTCAACATTCGGATCCTCATTTGTAAGCTCAATTCGTTCAATCGCAAATGGTTGGATAACAGACGGATCCACTCCGCCTTCTTGAAGATTCGCCGCCACAACTGTTTTTTCAAAAACCGCTAGAGCACTCATGATAATCCCATTTAATTGAGTAGACTTTTGACTAAATGAGTCCCCAATCAGCGTTACTGAAGCTTCTTCCCCATTATGTGTCGCCTCAATGAAATTTGATGTTAATTGCAATCCAGCTTGTGCATCCCCATCAAGAATAGATTGTTCCAGATTAGCAGATTCGATAAGCTCGATATTCTCTACTCCTGAAAAAATTGTTTCCGCCTGATTCATGGACGATTCTTCAACTGCAAGCTGATAGGTTTCGCCTTCCCCATCTGATATCATGTTTTCATAGAAAAACGTCATTCCAGACATCATAATGATTGGTAATAGGACAGTTAGTATTAATGTTCGACGATCTCTAAAGCAATCTTTTAATTCCTTTACATATATATTACGAAGCATAAGTTTTGTTCCCCCTTACAAGTTTACTCATGAAAATATAGTTTAAATCTCGGCTTCCTTCTGATTTATATAACTCTTCCAAATCACCATGGTAGACAACCTCTCCCTTATGCATCATCGCAACTGAATCACAAAGCATGGAAACCTCCTCCATGATATGACTTGAGAAAATGATTGTTTTTCCGTCACGTTTCAGCTGATGAACAAGCTGTCTGAACACATTTGAAGATGTAATATCTAAACCTGTTGTTGGTTCATCAAAAAGAATAATTTCTGGATTATGAATTAATGTCCGAGCAATCGCTACCTTCTGTCTCATCCCTTTAGAGAACCCGCCTACCTTACGATTCAGGTAATCCCTCATTCCAAACATGCGCGCTAACTCATCGATCCTTACTTTAGTTTCATGCTTGCTCAAACCGTAAAGTGCCGCAAAATACTCTAGATTCTCACGGGCAGTTAGCCGGTCATACAATCCGGTTTCGCCGCCAAATAAAACACCGATTCTCTTTTTTACTTCTTCTGGTTTTTTTAGTGTATCGTACCCCGCCACCTTTACAGTGCCGTCAGTCGGAGTTAATAGAGTTGCAATCGTTCGAAGGAGAGTTGTTTTTCCAGCTCCATTTTCCCCTAATAATCCAACCACTTGCCCTTTTTCAACTGTAAATCTCACATGTTTTAATGCAGTTACAGAAGTCTTTTTATCTTTGAATCTTTTTGTCACTTCATTGATTTCAATCATTTTTTCCACCTCGTCTTGTTCTTATGTCTCTATCATAGCCATCGCAATCTACAAAATCTCTAGATATGTCGCGAATATGCCTTTTTTTGTCGCGAATAGGTCAAATTAACCAATAAAGATGTTAAAATATAAAGATACTATATTTGGAAATTAGATATTTACTTTATTTAGCAGGAGTTCATACCCCTGCTAAATAAATTTAAAGCCTCTGGCGGATGCCACAGATTTTCAAAGGAAAGTTTTCGAGCAGTCAGATTAAAGACTAAGAACGCCACTTCCTGTGGGCCAAGAATCTGGGCGCAAATATGCCAAGACGTATTTGAATTGAGAGGTCGATTGTCATATGAAGATTGGTCTTGTGGATGACCGTTTGATTGATTTGGATAAGTTAAAGGCTATTGTTGGTGGCATTGCCGATGTTGAGATTGTTTTCTCCACTTTGTCTGCCGAGGAAGCCTATGAACAAATAAAAAAAGAAGAAATTGATTTATTGATCGCTGACATCGAGATGCCACATTTATCAGGATACGAGCTTGCCGATATTATTCATACGCATGCGCTCAATATTTCTGTGATATTCGTAACAGGAAATAGCGGTTATGCCGTCCATGCCTTTGAGCTAAATGTTCATGACTATATTATGAAGCCCTATCCAAAGGAACGGTTGATACAATCGATTGAGCGATTACTTGAAAAAACAAAGTCAGCTGAAATTCATGGAAGACTTTACTTAAAGCAAAAAAATGAAATACATATACTTCAGAAAAAGGACATTATTTTTATCGAACGTTCAGGCCGGTCAACAACTATTTATACCAAAACAGGGCCAATTAAAACCTACCAAACTCTCGGTGAACTGGAGGGAG
Source organism: Bacillus sp. JJ1566 (assembly GCF_036962685.1). NCBI lineage: Bacteria > Bacillati > Bacillota > Bacilli > Caryophanales > Bacillaceae > Bacillus > Bacillus sp. JJ1566. The sequence goes on from NZ_JBALOP010000044.1 coordinate 8,533, forward strand.
AATTGCGAGAACGAGACTTTATTCGTTCACACCGGTCATTTATCATCAATATTCACTATGTAAAAAACTTTTCGCTCTACGCGAAAAATTCATATATCGTCACGTTCGAAGGCATCGAAGAACAAGCGATGATTACAAAAGAAAAAGTAGACTTTTTACAAGAAAATTATTTTTAAGGTGGCGTAACAATGTATTGGGTCATCACAATAATATTAGGGGTTTTATGCCTTTACTTAGGTCTATCACGGTTTAAAATTACGAAAAAGATGAATGCCCTATTGGAAGAGGCGAAACATTTTGACGAGCAGCGTACACAATTTAATGAAACCTTCCGTATTGTTCGAAGTGAACGTCATGACTTTTTAAAGCATGTCTCCGCAATTCATTTCATGCTTGAAAATAAAAAAAACGAGGAAGCCAAACATTATTTAGATGAATTGGTTGATGGCTATAAGGAGACAAACCTCTCCATAAAAGGGGAACACGGTGTGGTAGCAGGTATTCTCCATCAAATGTATCGCAAAGCAAAAGCACTTGATATTGCGGTGGTATATGATATTGATGTGCCACTTTCTAGTCTGCCGTTGTCTGACCAGCAAATCATTACCCTAATCGGAAATCTCTTATCAAACGGCATTGATGCTTGTGAAGAATGGCAAAAAAAATATAACAAACAATCTTTTCTGACTCTGCAATTTTATAAACGAAGTGGTTTGTTTATTTTGCAATGTAAAAATAAATCCCTTCCGATTCCAGCGCAGGTTCTAGATCAGTTGTTTGTGAGCTTCGGAAAAACGACGAAAGGCGATGGTCACGAGGGGCTTGGTACAAAGCTCATTCAAGATGTCGTCAACGGGGCAAATGGTTTTTTAGACTTTGTTCATAAGGACGAGGAATTTACAATTAAAATTAAAATCCCTGCTATTAGAGGAAAATAAAGAAAAGCGCAAGGCACCTGCCTATCGGCGACAAGCATAAGAGGAGCGCTGACCGACCACACTAATTTTATCCAGCCATACACCTTTTTCTTTGATCTCGCCGGGCCGGTTCGGTATTCAGCCGATGGTGGCCGGATCTAGACATAAAAAAGGAGAAATCCATCCAATTTTGGACGATTTCTCCTTTTTCAATTTTTGGCTAATGTAGGTTTGATGCCCGTTTTTTTATTCTTCCCTGTAATATCCTCTTCTTGTTTTGCACGTTTCATAAAGAAGGCTAGAATGAAGGCTAGAAAAATTAAGAAGGTTGAAACGAAAAATGTGAAATTAATTCCGTCAAGCATCGCTTGTAATGCAATTTGTAACTCCTGTGCCTCAGTAGGCTGCCCTTGAAAATTCTTTAGTAAACTTGCGGCAGATGCTTTCTCTTTTAATGACATTAGCGTAATTAATAATCCTGTACCAATTGCTGCGGAAACCTGGTTCAATGTATTATTTACCGCTGTTCCATGTGGATAAAGATTCCGTGGCAGCTGGTTCAATCCATTTGTTGATACCGGCATAAAGACCATGGACATTCCAAACATTCTCACCGCATGTAAAACCACAAGATAACTATAAGAAGTATCAAATGTTAGTTGACTGAACAAATAGGTAGTAACAGTTGTGATGGCCAATCCTAAAGTTGCTAAAATACGTCCACCAAATTTATCAAATAACCGTCCATTGATAGGTGACATAAACGCATTTAAGATAGCCCCAGGTAAAAGCATAAGTCCTGTATCCATCGGTGAAATACCGAGAATCGTTTGAACATAAATTGGAAGTAGCAAAAATCCTGAAAACATTGCCATGTTGACAGCCATTGTAATCACCGATGCTAACGCAAACATTGGGTAACGGTAGACCCCAAAATTAAGCATTGGGACATCGAGCTTTGATTGACGCAAAATAAACCAAATTAAAGAGATGATTCCGATAATAATGGTTCCATAAACAAATGGGCTTCCCCAGCCCAGGCTCCCAGCTGAACTGAATCCATATAATAACCCACCAAATCCAATAGTTGATAATACTAATGAGAAAAAGTCGAGTCTTAAGAATACTTTTTCCTTTTTATCCTTCAGCATGATAAATCCAAGGATAAACACAACTGCTGCAATTGGAGTGATGAAGTGGAAGAGCATTCTCCAATCATAATGTTCAATAATCCAACCTGATAATGTTGGCCCGATTGCTGGTGCGAACATAAGGATTAATCCGAATACCCCCATCGCAGTTCCCCTTTTTTCAATCGGGAAACTCACCAACATCACGTTCATCAGAAGTGGCATCATAATCGCTGATCCAGATGCTTGAATCATACGTCCTGCAAGCAGGATAGAGAAAACATGAGCCGTACCGGACAGAATGGTACCAATAGTAAACAATCCCATCGCGACTAAAAATAAACGGCGAACGGTAAATTTTTCGATTAAAAATGCTGTTGTCGGAATAAGGATTCCATTGACTAGCATGAAACCGGTTGTCAGCCACTGGACAGTTGAAGGATCAACCTTTAACTCAGTCATAATGGAAGGCAGGGCAATATTTAATAATGTATTATTTAAAAATGAGATAAAGGCCCCAACCATTAAGACGGTAAGAATACCGTAATTAGGGCGGATATGTTTTTCGGAAAAGTCCAATTATACTCCCCCTTTATTTGGACGTACAGTTTATTTTTTATACTAACAGTTTTATGTAGGCATAAGATATCTTATATCATGAGTCATTGGATTGCAACGAAATAATATCCGACTTGTTTTTGTGTGATTTTTTAGAACATACTTAGATTATAGTTCTTCGATAAAAGTTCAAGCAGTCTTATTCCTGCAATGCTATTTCCTTTATCATCTAAGGCTGGACCGAAAATACCGATTCCAAATTTTCCAGGTACAGCCCCCATGATACCCCCGGATACACCACTTTTGGCAGGTATGCCAATTTTTATCGCAAACTCCCCAGAGGCATTGTACATCCCACAGGTCACCATAAAGGTTTTACAAATGCGAACGATATTCATTGGCATAATTTGTTTTCCTGTTTCTGGATCAACTCCATCCAATGCAAAAACAAGTCCAATCCGTGATAAATCGAGACAATTCATTTCGATTGCACATTGCTTTGTATAAAGGTCAATTAGCTGTTCAACATCGCCTTCAATGATATGATGTTGCTTCAAGAAATAACATAAAGCTCGATTGAGATCAGCCGTTTCAAACTCCGAACGTGCAATTTCTTCATTATATTGAATCGTGTCATTTCCCGCCAATTCTCGAATAAATGTTAGTATTCTTTGAAACCGTTCCTCCACTGAATTCCCTTTAATCATATGGGTTACAGCAAGCGCCCCTGCATTAATCATTGGATTCAATGGCTTTGATGGAGCATTCGATTCTAGCTTTGCAATCGAGTTGAATGGATCTCCTGTGGGCTCCATTCCAACTCGTGTAAAGACATACTCTTTGCTTCTGTCCATTAAGACGAGGGCAAGTGTTATGACTTTGGAGATACTTTGCAGGGAGATTTTCTTTTCAATGTCCCCAGCAGAATGACAGCGACCATCTGGATAGTTAATCGCAATCGATAGGTCACTAGGGTTTGCTTTTCCGAGTGCTGGTATATAGTCGGCTACACGACCTTGTTTTGCAATTGGCCGCGCCACACTTACTAATTCTTTTAATTCATCACTTGATTTACAAGGCATTTTCATCACCATTTGTAGTATTTACTAAATGGATTTTTACTATGAAAAAAATAGCCCATTCCCGGGTGTGGGAAGGGCCATCGTTAACTACTTAAGGCTAAATGATGATAGGCGATATCCATATTGTTTCTTAGTTCTTCTGGATTGTCGTGGTAGACGACCTTTCCTTTACTTAAAATATAAACATCATCTGCGATTCGTAATGCTGTTGAGATATTTTGTTCAACTAAAAGCATCGACATGCCGGACTCCTTTAATTTTAGAAGAACCTCCATTACTTCACCAACCATTAATGGGGATAGTCCCTCTGTCGGTTCATCGAGCAAAAGGATTTTTGGATTCCTCATCAATGCTCTACCAATTGATAGCATCGACTGTTCCCCACCACTAAGGGTTCCCGCATGCGATTTTTCACGTTCCTTCAATCGAGGAAAATAGTGGAAGATCTTCTCTAAATCCCAATCGCCTTTTTTCGATTCAGCGAAAACGGTTAGATTTTCAGTCACAGTTAGGTTCGGAAAAATTCTTCTACCCTGTGGAACAATTCCAATTCCCTTCTTCGCAATTTGGTGACTTTGGAGCAATGCCATATTTTTACCCTCAAACAGGATTTCACCTTGCACTTTTTTTACAAAGCCAATGATGGAATGCATCGTTGTCGTTTTTCCCATACCATTTCTTCCAAGCAGAGTTACAACCTGCCCCTCTTTAACCTCGAGATTCACTCCATGAAGAATATGACTGGAACCGTAGAAGCTATTAACATCTCTTAGTTTAAGCATGTGCAGCCTCCTCCCGACCTAGGTAAATTTCCTTAACCTCTTCATTTTCACGAACAACCTCTGGTGTGCCATCGGCAATTAGTTTTCCAGTATGAAGGACAATCACCCGGTCCATGTTCCCGAACAACACATCAATATCATGTTCAATCATACAAATTGTTACTTCTTTTGGAAGCTTATTAATCAGCGCAATAATTTGATCGGTTTCAACCTGTGACATACCAGCAGTCGGTTCATCTAAAAGGAGAAGCTTCGGCTTTCCGGCAATTGCCATGACAATCTCAATTTGTCTTTGAACCCCATAAGAGAGCTCTTGTACTTTCATATCACTGTATTGTTCAAGGTTCCATTCCTGTAAAAGCGCATCTGTTTCTTCATGCAATTTACGGTAGTTTTTTAGACTGACACTTTTCCACCACTGAGTATGTTCCTTTCTCATTTTCTGTAATACAAGAAGAACATTCTCCTTTACTGTTAACCCAAACATCAGATTGTTTTTCTGAAAGGTACGTACAATTCCATTTTCCGTTCGTTTATAATTAGGAACCTTCGTAATATCCTTGTCAAAATATATAATTGTTCCCCCACTAGGGGTAAGGTCTCCGGCAATCATGTTAAAAAAGGTCGTCTTTCCGGCACCATTGGGTCCAATTAATCCGACACGTTCGCCAACAGAAACCTCTAATGTAATATCTTCGATTACCTTTAACCCACCAAAATGCTTTGATAGATGTTGAATTGAAAGAATCGTAGCCATTACTATCCCCCCCTATCCATTTATTTTTGATTGCTGTTTAATGGGCTCAATCGATTGCTCGATATATTCTTCCTTAACTGGTCTTAGTCTTGCTTTAAATAAGCTTTGGGTAAGACTTGAAAACAGTCCAGCAATTCCTGCTGGGGCAAAGATTGTAAACAGAATGAAGGCAGTACCGATAATCATCATCCAGCTTTCTGTGTAAGAGCTAATAATTGTCTCTAACACAACGATAAATGCTGCTCCAATAACAGGACCCCAAAGTGTACCTGCACCTCCAACTAAAACCATAATTAACACCGAGCCAGATACCGTCCAGTACACATCTGTCGGGGCAACAAACCCATTGAAGAATACATACAGTCCGCCTGCTAATCCACCTAAAGTACCCGCAATTAAAAAGCTAACGTTTTTATAGAAGGTTGTGTTATACCCAATCGACTTCATGCGATCTTCATTTTCTTTAATCCCAATGAAGACATATCCGAGTGGAGAATGAAGAAGTCTGTTAATGATGATCATGACTATAGCAAACACGACTAAAGTAAAATAGTAGATAAATACCTGATTAGAAAGGATAAAATCTCCAAATAGACTTGGAGATGGTATTCCCGACAACCCATTTGACCCACCTGTTACACCCGTCCATTGGTAAATGATCGAATAAACCATTTGGGAACATGCAAGTGTTAGCATTAAAAAATAAAATCCATGAGCTTTCGTAGACACAAAGCCAATCAAAATGGCTAGTAGAAATGCAAGCACCATTCCGATTACAAGGGTTAAAAACACATTCGTAGATAGATGACTAGCTGCAAGGCCGGTAGCATAGGCACCAGCTCCGAAAAACGCAGCATGTCCTAGTGAGACCAGCCCAGTTTGACCGACTAGGATATTTAAGCTAATCGCGAAAATCCCAAAGATTAAAATTTCCGTAAAAATATTTACGTAATAGAGAGAAACGAAAAATGGAGCAGCAACCATCAATAAAAATAATAAACTACCTTTGATCCAATGTTTGCCCATTTTATGCCCTCCTTCCTATCAATCCTTGCGGACGGATAATTAATACTGCAGCCATTAGGGCAAATGTAATGATTAAACTTAATTCCGGTACATAGAAACGACTAAATGTTTCAACCATTCCAACTAAAAGACTAGCTGCGATTGTTCCTGTTACTGATCCAAGCCCCCCCACAACTAAGACTACCAGTGATAAAATCAGAATATTAAACTCCATTCCTGGAGCGACCCCTAGTATCGGCGAACCAAGTACACCACCTATTCCGGCTAAGAAGCTTCCAAAGAAAAAAACGAGTGTAAACACAAGATGAATGTTAACGCCGAGTCCGCCAACCATCTCTTTATCTGATAATCCTGCACGGATGACGGCGCCCCATTTTGTTTTTTCCTGTGTATACCAAAGAGCCAACGCAATAATGATTCCGACTACAATTAAGGCAAGTCGATAAGAAGGAATCATATTACCCATCACTTCAACAGATTGGCTTAGGAAAGCTGGGGGTGTTACGGTCATAATATTTTTACCCCAAATAATGGAGAAGAGATCATGGAAGATATAAGCAAGACCAAAGGTTAACAATACCTGTGAAAGATGACCGAGCTTATATGTAGGTCGAAGTAGGATCACTTCTAAAATCAATCCAATGATGGCAATAATAAAAGGGACAACTAAGAGAGCAACCCAAAATGGCAGCCCCGATTTTACCACGATTGAATAGCCAATATACGACCCTAATAAATATAGGGAGCCATGCGCTAAATTTAATACTCCTAAAATACCAAAGACGAGACTTATCCCACATGTAATAATGAAAAGGAGAAACCCGTAGCTAAGTGCATTCATCAATTGCAAAACTAAAGTGTCCATTATTACCCTCCAATCAGTTGAAAAGAAAGAGGCAAACCTTGCCTCTTTCCTCACTATTTTCTATTTGCCGGGGTCTACAACTTCTGGAACTGTGTCGATTACTTTATTTTCCGTCTTCTCACCATCAAGGAAAGTTTCAACGATATACAGGTTCTGAATGATTTGATGTGTTTCTTGGTCGAACTTGATTGGACCTCTTGGACTATTAAGCTCAACTTTAGAGATTTCCTCTACTAGCTTATCAGGATCAGAAACATCTCCATTTAATGCTTCAATCGCTTTCGCCATGATCGCTGCCGCATCATATCCTTCTGCAGATTCGATACTTGGTCGAGAATTGAACTTCGCTTCATACGCTTCAACGAACTTTTTATTTTCAGGAGTGTCTAAGCTATAATCCCAGAAGATTGAAGCAATGATGCCTTCAGGGGCTTTTCCTTGCTGTGGACGAGTATCCTCAGCTGTAAGCCATCCAGAACCAATTAAAGGAATCTTTCCTTTTAATCCGTATTGTTCGTATTGTTGAACAAAGCGAATTGCGTCTGTTCCAGCAAAGAATGCGTAGATTCCATCAATATCATCACGGTTCATTTTTGCTAGATAAGAAGAGTAATCATTATTTCCTAGTGGTGCGAATACTTCCTCAACGATTTCCCCACCTGCAGCCGTATAAGCATCTTTGAATGCGGCTGTAGCTTCATGACCAAACGCATAGTCAGCAGCTGTTAAATAGATTTTTCCACCAATATTGTCATATGCCCATTGGCCCATTGAGTGCCCAATTTGGTAGGAAGAGAAGGATGAACGCCAGATATAATCACTGCGCTTTGATCTTGTTAAATCGTTTCCACCAGCATGTGATACAAGGAAAGGTAGTTTGTTCTTATCAACCTCGTCACGAATTGCATAAGCTACCGCAGTACTGATTGGACCCGTTAAAATATCGATTTTGTCCTGCTCCATTAATTTCCGAAGCTTTCGTAATGAAACTTGAGGGTCGGCCTCTGTATCTTCATGTACAATTTCAATCTTCTTTCCTGCAACTTCCCAGCCGATTTCTTCAAAATAGAGTTCCATGCCATTCTTAACATTTTCACCAAGTGATGCGTACACACCTGTTGCTGGTAATAAAGCACCGATTTTAATTGGCTCGTCATTTGTAGATTCAGTAGGGGTTGGTTCTTCACTTTCCTCTTTTTTATTGTTATCTTTGGTTGTACTAATTGCTCCCGAGCTACATGCCGAAAGTAAAAGAACAAATGCTAACATGATCAACCAATTTCTCTTTACTAGTTTCATGGTAAACCTCCCTTTTTTTAAAAAACATAGTTTGACCCTCTTTGGTGGAATTCAAATAATATGTACGAAATCTCTCCTTTCTCACTTTCTAATATTCTGAATATTATTATAGTTATTACTATTTAAATATTCAATACACATTTAAAACTTTCAGTAAAAAAACGTAATAAATTCTTCGGGTTTAGGCGCAAAAAAATGGAGGGTGGATAGAATAAAGGCCCGCCAACCGTCGAGCCATTATTCTAATTCGCCTCTATTTCCTTAGTTTGTATAGCAAATAGCACCTTTTTCAGGTCCATTTTCTTGAATTTTTCAAGCACCAAAATTCATTACGTTAATTTTACTTCCGTATTTCAAACACCCAACTATTGTCGTAATTTAAAACGCTGCATCTTTCCTGATGCCGTTTTTGGAATCTCGTCCATGAATTCTATGACTCTAGGATACTTGTAAGGTGCTAAGTTCGTTTTCACGTAAGCTTTTAATTCCGCTTTCAATTCTTCAGAAGGGGTAACGCCCTCTTTCAGAACAATGCAAGCCTTTGGAAGTTCAAGATTATCTTCCGTTTTCACACCAATAACCGCAACCTCAAGTACAGAGTCATGCTTAAGTAGAGTTGCTTCTACTTCAACCGGAGATACCCAGATTCCGCCCACCTTCAGCATGTCATCAGATCGTCCCGAATACCAAAAATATCCCTGTTCATCTCGATAATATTTATCACCTGTATACATCCATTCACCGTGGAATTTCTTCTGATTTTCAGCGATATTGGCCCAGTAGCCGCCAGTTAGACTTTCACCTTTAATGACTAAGTCTCCAACCTCATTTGGCCCTACCTCTTTGGCGTCGTCGTTTACAATTTTAGCCTCATAGCCAGGGACCGGCTTCCCTGTACTGCCTGGGCGAATGTCCCCAACTCGATTTGAAATAAAGATATGTAGAGCCTCGGTTAGCCCAATCCCATCTAAAATATCAAGATTAAAGAGCTGTTTCCATTTGTTCACAAATGTATCAGGGAGTGCTTCCCCAGCTGATACACAAACTCTTACAGAAGATAGATCAGGTATTTTCCCTGTTCGCTCTACATAATTTATCAAACTACCATAAAGCGTTGGTACACCAAAAAAAATCGTTGGTTTTGTCTTTTCAAGTGTTTCAAACACTATATCAGGTGTAGGACGCTCCTTTAAAAGAACGGTTGTACCTCCTGCTCCTAATGGGAAATACATCCCATTACCAAGCCCATATGCGAAGAAGAGCTTTGAAGCTGAAAAGGTAATATCATTTTCATTCATCCCCAAGACCTGCTTTGCATATGTGTTCAACGATGCCTCCATACTACGTTGGTGGTGAATAACACCTTTGGGATTACCCGTACTACCTGAACTATATAACCAAAATGCGGGGTCATCCTTCACTGATAAAAATGAATCAAGCTTAGTTGACGCATTATTGACAAGTTCATGGAAATCAATTTCATCTGAATCTACTAATGTGTTTTCTGTGACGACGATAACATGCTGAAGAAAGACAAAACGTTCTCGATTGTCCTTTATTTTGCTCCAAAGATCCTCGTGAATAACAAGCACCTTTGAACGACTGTGGTTTAATAGATATTCATAATCCTGGGGCTGTAACATCGTGTTAGTTGGGATTGGTAGTGCGCCAATTTTTACCGCACCGAAAAAGGCTACGATATTCTCAGTAGTATCATGCATAACCATTAGCATTCGGTTTTCACTTTCAACACCCAACCCTTTGATAGCGTTTCCAAATTGATTAACACGATTAAGAAGCTCTTGATAAGTGACTTGTTCGTCTCCACTTACAATCGCAACCTTTTCTCCTCGTCCGTTTCGTACATTTTCTTCAATAAATCTGTCGGCAGCATTGTACTTCGTTGCGATTCCTTTTAAATCCGAAGCTACTTTTATCACATTCTTCCTCCTTACCTATCTTATGGATAGTAAAAATTTCAGATAGTGGAGGTAAATGCTTACCTCCACCTTTTTTCGGAGTCTTTCGTAGATGATAATCGATATTAGCACTGTGTTAATAGTGTAAATTTGCCATGAAAATGTTAATTTACTTACCAGACCAGTTTGCTTCACGCTTTTCAATAAATGCGCTTAAGCCTTCCTGAGCATCCTGTGAACGGAATAATAGATTTTGAAGCTCACCCTCGTAACGAATGGCTACGTTTAGTGGCATTTCTTTTCCATTCATGATTGAAAGCTTAATATTAGAAGTTGCATAAGTAGCACTGTTCGCGATTTTCTGTGCATATTCTAATGTTTTTTCTCTTGTTTCTTCTTGAGGGTATACACGATCTACTAGTTTAATAGCTAATGCTTCTTGCGGTGATAATGTTTCACCAGTGATATTTAGATCAAGAGCTTTAGAGTGACCAACTTGACGAGCTAGACGCTGAGTACCACCAGTTCCTGCTAATACACCTAAAGAAACCTCTGGAAGTCCAATTTTCCCTGCTTGATCACCCATGAAACGCAGATCACATGCTAGAGCCATTTCTAATCCGCCTCCAACAGTATGACCCTCTAAGCAAGCGATCCAGATTTGTGGTGAACGTGCAATTTTATCCAATGTTTCATTACAGAATAAGCAAAATTGTGTTTTAAAGCGTGGCTCGGCAGATTTTAAGAAATTGATATTTGCACCCGCTGAGAAGAACTTTGGCATATCACTCATAAGGACAACTACTTTAATGTCGTTGTCAAAGCGAATGTCATCAATTACTGCATTTAATTCCTTGTAATAGTCAAGATCATAAGAATTTGTTTTGTTTACGTGAATATGAACTTCAGCAATACCATCCGCTTTTTTAACAGTAAGTGTTTTCGTTTCTAAATTGATTGACATTTTTATATTCCTCCATTTTGTTTCAAAATTTTTTATATATATTATATTCTGAAAATATTTAATGGACGTTCTCCATTATATGAGACAACACTCTTTGTTTCTGAGTACAGCTCAAGTGTTTCAACACTTAACTCTCTTCCAAATCCTGATTGCTTGTAGCCACCAAACGGTGTCCCTGGGAATGCTGATATCGGACAGTTCACCATCACAATACCGGCACGAAGTCCCTCTGCAATGCGGTGCGCCCTACCATGATCCTTCGTCCATACAGCTGAACCAAGTCCAAAAATGGAATCATTGGATTGCTTGAGCACTTCTTCTTCATCTTTAAATTTCATGATGACTACAACTGGACCAAAGACCTCTTCTTGAGCAATTCTCATATCATTCGTGACATTTCCGATAACGGTTGGCAAATACCAATACCCTTTATCAAATTCGCCGCCTTCTGGTCTTTTTCCTCCATACAGAATTTCTCCGCCCTCTTCGATAGCAAGCTTTACATAGCCATCAACAACTTCTTCATGATCCTTAGAAATCAAGGCTCCCATATGTGTTTCCTTATCGAACGGGTCGCCAACCTTCAGCTTTTTAGCCTTTTCAATAAATTTTTCGACAAACTCGTCATAAATATCTTCATGTACAAATAACCGTGAACGCGCCTCACAGGACTGGCCCGTATTATAGAAGATTCCATAGATTGAACCTACAACCGCGCCATCAATATCTGCGTCATCAAAGACGATATTCGGAGATTTTCCTCCCAACTCTAGTGTAACGCGCTTTAAATTTGTTGAAGCCTTCGCCATAATGTCTTTTCCAGTTTCCGTTTCACCAGTAAAGGCAACCTTATCAACACCAGGATGAGTCGTTAAGTATGGACCAATAACAGATCCACTTCCTGTGATAACATTTACTACACCTGCTGGAACCCCTGCCTCATGACAGATATCTGCAAGCATATAAGCGGTAATTGGCGTATGTGAAGCAGGCTTTAAGATAACTGGACATCCTGCTGCAATCGCTGGTGCGATTTTCCACGCAGCCATCATTAATGGGTAATTCCATGGAATGATTTGTGCGCAAACCCCAACCGGTTCTTTTACTGTGTAGTTAAAAAATCCATTTGGAACGGGGTTTGTACGCCCACCAAAGGTTGTAATGGCTCCAGCGTAAAATTCAAAGTCTTCAATTGCCTGACCAATTTGGCCTTTTGCAGCAGCAACTGTTTTTCCACTATTTAGTACTTCCGCTTCGACAAGGTCATTGATACGATCACGCATGATTTCCGCGATTTTATTTAAAACTCTTGCTCTTCTTGCTTGAGGCAATTTTGGCCACTTGCCATTTTCAAATGCATTTCTAGCTGCATCAACAGCACGATCCACATCTTCCTTTGATGCCTTTGCAACTCTAGCTAAAACTTCACCAGTTGCAGGGTTATAGGTTTCAAAAAATTCATTATCGCTGCTATTCGAGTATTCTCCATTAATCAATAGTTGGTACGTTTCTTTTAATTGCACCATAGATGTTGTTTCACTCCCTACATTTTCTCGATAATTGTTGCGATCCCTTGGCCAACACCGATGCACATGGTTGCTAATCCATAACGTACATCACGTTTTTGCATCTCATGGACAAGCGTTGTAACAATTCGCGAACCGCTACAGCCTAGTGGATGTCCTAATGCAATTGCACCACCATTGACATTCACTTTATCCATATCAAGTTTTAGTTCCTTAATACAAGCAACAGATTGTGCTGCAAATGCTTCATTTATTTCAATTAAGTCGAGATCCTGAACAGTTAGTCCCGCTCTTTGTAAAGCTTTTCTTGTCGCTGGAACTGGACCTATTCCCATGTAGTCAGGATGGACTCCACTAACAGCAGATGTCACTACTTTTGCAATTGGCTGTAACCCTAAACGTTCTGCAAGCTCTTTTTCCATGACAAGAATAGCGCTTGAACCATCGTTAATCCCTGATGAGTTCCCCGCTGTCACCGTTCCATCCTTTCGGAAAACAGGTCTTAGGTTCGACAATGTTTCCAAAGTGGTCCCAGGTCGTGCATGCTCATCCACCTTAAAAAGAAGTGGCTCACCTTTTTTCTGCGGGATTTCAATTGGCACAATCTCATCATTGAATCGACCACTCTTTATCGCTCCGGATGCTTTTTGCTGACTTAAAAAGGCAAGTTCATCCTGCTCAGCTCTTGAAACCCCATATTTTTCTGCAACATTTTCAGCGGTTTCTCCTAGACTAATCGGGGGATACATTTCATTCATTACTGGATTGATAAGTCGCCAGCCCAGCATCGTGTCATGTAAAGTTTGATTTCCTCTCGCATTTGTAACTTGAGGCTTTATCATTACGTACGGAGCACGGGTCATGCTTTCCGTTCCGCCTGCAATAAAGACATCTCCTAAGCCTGACTTAATCGCTGCGGATGCTTGATTTACAGCCTCGAGTCCTGAACCGCAAAGACGATTAACCGTTACTCCTGGAATCGAAACTGGCAAACCAGCTAATAACAATCCCATCCTTGCAACGTTTCGATTATCCTCACCTGCTTGATTGGCACACCCGAAAAATACATCTTCAATTAGTGACGGATCAAGGTTTACACGAGCCATTAGCTGTTTAATGACATGCCCTGCTAGATCATCTGGTCGTATACTTGTGAGTGAACCGTTCAGTTTTCCAATCGGTGTCCGAACAGCATCAATTATGACAGCTTCTCTCATACTGAAAGCTCCTTATTTGAACTTTTTGATAATGGTAGAAGCATTTATCGGTTTCTCCACCAATCCACCCTGCGTACACAAGCTTACGAATTAGTGGGGCTGGTCGATAACGCTCTTCCCCTAATTCACGATATAAGCCACTTAATACCGCATATATGTCATCCAGCCCAATTTCCTGTGCCCACTCAAGTGGACCCATTGGATAATTCGTTCCTTTTTTCATCGCGATATCAATGCTTTTCGCCTCTGCCGTTTGTTCAGTTAACGCATAAGCCGCTTCATTAACAATCATTGATAAAATTCTTGGAAATACCAGGCCTACCTCATCCTCTACAAGTTCAACATCTTGACCGATTAGTGAAAAAGTGTCTGCGGCTGCTTCCACATAACTTGAGTTTGCTTGTAATGGCATGGTAACTTCAATTAGATTACCTTTTTTAAAATTTGCAAATGTGCCAAATCCGATTACTCTCTCTGGATAGGTAAGCCATGAGGCAACCTCTGTTGCTGTCACACCAAGAGAAGTCGATAAAATCAAAGTAGAAGGTGAAACGCTTGCCTCTATTTCTTGGATTCTACGTTTCTTTTCTTCCTTATCAAGATTAGACGTTTCAATCACGACATCGACTTGCACATCCATTCGTTTTTGGTCAACTAGATGAACTTGTGCGTTTTCTTGAAATGACTTGGAGAGTTCTTTTGCGAGTAAATTATCCCCTACAATGACGACAGTTTTACTTGTCATATTCGAAGAACCCTCCTTTTGTTTTTCTTCCTAGGCTACCCGATTGAACCATGCGTTCCTGGTAGTAATGAGGACGGAATCTACTTTCTCCGTGAAATCCTTCAAATACTGATTTGGTTGTTGCAAAATTGATATCAATCCCGATTAGATCCTGTAATTCGAAAGGACCCATTTTAAAATTCCCTGCTCGTTTCATAATTCGATCGATTTGTTCGACTGACGCGATTTTATCATTCATAATTCGTAAAGCTTCATTGTAAAAGGGCCGTGCCACTCTGTTTACAATAAAACCTGGCGTATCCTTACACATCACTGGATTTTTATGAATCGTTTCTGCAAATTGCATAAGGGTTACAACAGTTGAGGAAGCTGTTTTTAAGCCCTGAACCACTTCTACAAGTGGCATAATTGGTGCCGGATTAAAAAAATGCAAGCCGGCAATTCGTTCCGGATTTGCGCTTTGACCAGAGATTTCCGTAATCGAAAGGGAGGAAGTATTCGACGCCAAAATCGAATCTTTCGTACAGATTTCTTCCAACTGTGAAAAAATAGACCGTTTAATTTCAAGCTTTTCCGGCGCTGCCTCAATTACCAACTGGCAATCAGCAAATGAGCTCATATCCGTTGTGATACTCAATTTTTCTTTCGCTTGTTCTGAGGTGGCAAGGCTTATTTTTTCTTTAACAACTAGTCTATCAAGCTTTGACTCTATTGATTCTTTTGCACGGGATACCGTTCCTTCATCAATATCAAAAAGCACGACAGGGTATCCATTTTGAATGAGAAGCTGCGCAATCCCTGCACCCATGGTTCCTGAACCAATGACACCTACTTTTTTAATTTGCTGCATAGTTTTCGTCCTTTCTAGATGATGTTCAAAAAGTGCGGTGAATATGACCGAACAGAGGAACTTCGACTAACAGCCGACACGTCCTGTGTCGAACGTCGAAGTCACCACATCCTGCGGAAGCGCGTTGGCTTGCTTCTCCGTTCCTCACGTATTAACTGCATACGCTCCGGTACTCAAAGCTGCGCCGCCTTGAAATTCTCGGTCCTCTTCATCCTCCTTTTTTGAACACGCATTCTACTTTGCCGCGTCTTCCTTTTGCCATCGAATGTATTCGAATACGCTATTACATTCATTGCAGTAGTATTGGCGAACTAATTGGGCTGTACCAAAGGATGAAATCTTTTTTACATTATTGGTTGAGCAAAATGAACATTGAACATTCTCTTTGTTAGACGACATTTTGCTTTGCCACTTCCTTTGAGACTTCTTGAATAGTTGCATCAAATTGCTCTACTAATCTCGCATCCTTTGGAATGATGTTTTCTGTGACGAAATACATATCATTTTCTACTTTAATTAACCATTCCCTTGCTTCCTGAGCAGTTTTCGCAATGGCCGATTGGCATCTTCTCGGAATGGAGCCTTTATCAAGCAAAAGCTGCTCACACCAACTTTGTGAATAGATTAGATGCTCCTGTTGCTCCTTCAGCATTTTTGTAAAAGGTGGGTTCACGTTAGGGTTATTTGCGTCAAGCAATGCTTTCATCACTAAGTCAACTGCAACATTGGTGACATAAAGCCCCGCAATGAGTTCAACCCAGTTCTCAATTTCCACATTCTGTTGAAATGCCTTCCCTGTTTGATTCTTCACTTCTGACTTAACACCTGATAGGTCAGATACCCAGCGATAAAGAAGTCTTGAATGGCCTAGCTCCTGCTGCGCCATTGCAATTGATGAAAGTGTTCCTTCCAATGTTGGGCCACTGATACCGATTTCGACTAAACGGTCACCTAAAATAAATTTATTATCCGCAATTGTTTCACCCAGTTCGATTAACGAAATATGTTCCTTAGTCAAGTTTCTCACTCCTTTGCAAATAATGGTTCTGGGCTTCGAACGCAAACTAGCGCATCTTTTTTCACCACGTACATTTCAACCCAGTCTTCTTCATCGTAAATATGCTGCGCATAAATTTTTGCGAGAGTTTCATTAACGGCCTTAAAAGTACCGACATGAATAAGCTCATCTCCACGATTAATTCGAGTGAGAAGAAGGTAATCATGTTTAACGGTATTTTCTTCTATCATGAACTTACCCCCCAGTGCTTTAATTTGTTCTTTCCTGCCTCACTTAGATTTGCTGTCGTCCAAGGTGGATCCCATACAACCTGAATCTTAACGTCTTCAACCTCAGCTTCCTTCAGCAAACGTTCTTTGATATCGTTTTCAATCCATTGCATACAAGCACATCCAGTGGAGGTATAGGTCATTTCAACCTCTAAATCACTTCCTGTTTGGGTAATGTTATAAATTAACCCCATATCCACCACACTGATTGGAAACTCTGGATCCATTACTTCTTTTAGAGCATCCCAATACTTTGTTGTTGCTTGTTCGTTTTGGATAATTCCACTCATGCTTATGCCTCCTCTGCTCTCATTTGTTCTAACTCCCAAACTCCCTTTTGGATTCGAGTTACAAACTCTTTATTTTGAGGACCTCTTTGCTTAAAGCGTTCGATTGCTCCCTCCCATGTGTCCGGTTGGTCTGTTAACCACTTTTTGTTTTCAGCATCAAATTTACAAGGGAATGGCACGTCAATCACATATTTACCTTGGTCTTCATCGTAATGAGCTGGAACCTTAATTCCAATAGATTCACAGAATGGTACAGCTGTTGATAACCACTTTTGTCTTAATTCATCATTAGTTCGGCCTTTTAGTCGATAATCCAATTGCGCCGAACGGCTCTTAAGATTATCTGCAACACCGAAGAATTCAAGTGCCATTAAGAACATCCAATCCACAGCATCTTGTACTTGCTTTGCTGTTTCCGGCTTCTTCATCGCATTTTTCATAATGATTTCGCCATTGCGGAGATGGAACAATTCTTCCTTATCAACTTTTACAAGGGCGCGCTTCCAAGGTCCATAGGAGGTATGTTCATACGCATCACCTAGAAGCGTATATCCAGAACGATCAAACAATCCGTTAAATACCCCTAATTCAACCCAGTTGTCTAATTTAAAATCAAAAGCATATGGATTTTTCCATCGGTTCGCTGGTCGACGATAAAGCATCTCGTCTACATCTTCACCGAGGTCTTCGAGCAAGCGGTACGCAATATGAGCGTGACCGATTTCATCCTGTATAACTGCGAGAGCGGTAATTTTATAGTTTAAGTTTGGGGCTTGATCGTAGACTGTTAACAGTGGTGGGACGCTAAGAAGTTCTGTATCTCCAACAATCGCAAGTGTTTGTTTTAACGCTTTCAAATATTCATCGTTCATATCCTCCATGCGCTCTACTATAAAACCATTTTGTACCTTCTCCAGTAATACCTCAGCTTCCTTAATACTCATCAATGAACACCTCTTCGTATTACGTTTTTTAAACTACCGTTTATAATATGTAATATAGAATATTTAAAATTGTTTGTCAACATGTTTATGTTGTTTTTTAAACGTAAAATTTAAATGCATAATAAACGAGTTTGCAGAGTTGAGGAAAAATACCGGATTCATTGGGAAATGAAGGGGATTTCTTTTTCGTTTCCGGTTGGTTAGGGGATTTATCAGGGGGATGAAGACCTTTACGATTGCGATTTCGTTTCGTTCGGGACTTCATCGGCGGTATGAAGACCTTTACGATTGCAATTTCATTTCGTTCGGGACTTCATCAGTGGTATGAAGACCTTTACGATTGCGATTTCATTTCGTTCGGGACTTCATCGGCGGTATGAAGACCTTTCACATTGCGATCCACATTCGTTCGGGACTTCATCGGCGGTATGAAGAGCATTTCACGCAAGATTTCTCCTCGGTTTCCTCTTCATCGACCCTATGAAGAGCATTTCACACAAGATTTCTCCTCGGCTTCCTCTTCATCAACCCTATGAAGAGCATTTCAAACGAAATTCCTCACCGTTTTCCTCTTCATCAACCCTATGAAGAGCACTTCAAACGAGATTCCTCACCGTTTTCCTCTTCATCACCAAATCAGATTTCACTCAAACCCAAAAAAACCCAAGATTGCTAGTTTACTAACAATCTTGGGGTTTTCGCTTTTATATTTTACTAGATTTGTACATAAACAATTGGATCTTGATCTTTTTTTATAATCCGCCCTTCACGCACTAAATAGTTCAAATGAGCGATTGTTTCGGCGATTGCAAAGCGCCATTGATGTGGATTGAGCTCCCGATGGGAAAACAATACCTTTGCAATTTCATACGTCGTTTTATGGTCGGCCAAGCTTTCAATATAAGCCAACCGCTCGTTATGATGCTGGATCAGCTCATCAATTCGTTCACTTACATTAAGAACCGGCGAATGATGGGCAGAGTATATCTTTTTAATCGGATACTTTTTAACTTTACGTAATGACTCAATGTATTCATGCAATGGATGCTGGCTGGCGCTAGGCCATACACTAATATTCGGTGTGATTTTTTCGAGAATATGATCGCCACCAATTAAGATGCCTTCTTCTTCCTGAAAAAAGCAAACATGTCCCTCACTATGACCTGGGGTATGAATAACCATCCATTGTTTTTCACCAAATTCAATCTTGTCCCCGATTGGTTTTACAACAGGTAATGGGAGAACGTTCTTACGTAATTTGTTCATATGATCAACGATTCCATCCGCTAAATCACCCGGAACCCCGTGCTGCAACACCATTTCTTTCATTTTCGCAACCTGTACGCTGCCTTCACCCCAAACACGCTCAATCATTGCTGCATCTACTTCATTCATGTAAAGGTCAGCGCCCGACTGCTCTTGCATCCAGCCCGAAAGTCCAGAGTGGTCTGGATGGAAGTGGGTTAAATAGATGGTATGAACGTCACGAGAAGTAATTCCCAGATGGTCAAAAACCTCCTGCCAAGCATCTCTCGCGGCTGGATAATTTAATCCTACATCTATCATGACATAACCATTATTCTGTTTAAAAAGATAACAATAAACATACTTCATCGGAAACGGAACTGGAACTCCAATCCGATAGCCACCAAATTCAATTTTTTCAATATTCATGGCTCACCTCAGTCAAATGCGCCTTGGCGTATTTTATTCAAAAAATCTGCCGGAGGCTTTCTTCTTAAATGTAGATCTCTCCAAATGGATTGAGTGCTTTATCACGTTCAATTTGAATTTCTTGATCTGGTGCTCCCTCGAAAACGGACTCGAAGTAGCGGATTGACGGGATGGATAAAAGCTGATGAATATTCCAAAATAATTCTCGCGCCTTTATGCCAATCCATCCTTGCGGCAATAAATCCCTTGGAAAACCAGGATCCTGGTAAAGGAATTTCCTGTACTCATGCACAAGTACAGTTCGCTCAATAAAACATTCCTCATCCTTCAAAGTGTTGTTTAACGCTTTTTCTCGCAGTTCATCAAATTTTGGTGTGAACTTATCAATGAATGTTTGATATTCATCCCGCACCATGTCTAAATCCCAGCCGATGTCGATAATACTTTGATTGTCATGCGTTACAATTGAAGATGACGTGAATAAAAACGCATATTCTTCAATTCCATACACTCTAATCATTTCTTTTACTTGGTCCTCAACCGGATTTGGTGTCACTAATGTACTATTCGTGAGGTTTCCAAATCCTGTCCAAATCAGTTCTTTACGGATTTTATTGCGGATCTCGCGCTTTTCTTCTGGAAACGAATATGTAAGGATTCTCCACTTCTGGTCCCATATGTGATTTTGAGTGGCATATACCCTGCTTACCCCTTCATCGACACGACCTTGGGCAGTTGCGGAATAGTAGCTTTTCTTGCCTACTTTTCGTACTTCCACCAAATTATTTTGAGCCATCCGAAAGATGGCGCCCCTTACAGACGATTCGGATACCCCAAACTGCTTCATTAGTTCAATTAAACTACCAACCCAAATTTCTCCCCCATAATATTTAATATATTCCCCATATAATGTAAACATTAAGGATCTAGGCTTCATCGAAGTCACCACACTTACTAATTTTTGTTATATTTCGATATTGTTAATTTAATTATAGAGGTTTTTGGAAATTATGCATTAAAAAGTGGTCTTTTCCCCGACTCATTTGTGTGGAGGTCAGCGTGTAGAATCGAAAGTACGTCCTCAGGTATTGGAACTGCTTTAATTTCAGTTGGCGTTTGTTTTACCCAGCCACGTATCTCATATCCATGCCCCGTTCTTGTTTCTCCTCTATATACCTGATGCCGAAGCTTGATTGTTTTTGTTTTAATTTCTTCAACCTCTGTTCGAATCGTAATAATATCATCATATAATAATGTCTTTTCAAAGCTACATCTTGCATCCAGCATTGGCAGGATGATTTGTCGTTCTTTTTCTAATGTATTTGGAGATAATCCACAGCTTCTAAAAAATTGGTGCCCCGCGATGTCGAACCATTTGAAGTAATTTGGGTAATACACGATTCCCGCTTTGTCGGTATCCCCCCAGTTAACGATGACTTGAAATTCATTTGATCTCACACTCTATCCTCCTATTTGAAAAGCGCAAGGCGCCCGCTTATCGGCGACAAGCATAAGACAAGCGCTGACAGAAGGTGTTTTTTTACCTTCCGAAGCGATTGGCTTATGACCTCGAGCCGATGGCGCCTGGAGCTAGACATTCTGTTGAAAAAGGCTCGGAAAAAGTCGCCGTGCCTTGGCTATTTTAAAATAGCGATACCGGAAATTCCGATATCGCTTTGGATTTAGTTGGGCTTCTCCCGCATTAACGGGCAGTAAGACCCCCTTTCATGACTTCGAAGTACAAAGTTTGTTAATTGGGGGATCAACTGCCCGTAAAAGCCCGATTGGTTCAACTAACCATCAGAGGGGATGAAGAAAACCCCTACTGATGGAAGTTTCACTTTATTTCCCACTCCAATTAGCTTCACGCTTTTCGATGAACGAGCTTAAACCTTCCTGAGCATCCTGTGAACGGAATAAAAGATTTTGAAGCTCTCCTTCGTAACGAATGGCTACGTTTAGTGGCATTTCTTTTCCGTTCATGATTGAAAGCTTAATGTTAGAAGTTGCATAAGTTGCACTGCTGGCAATCTTCTCTGCATATTCTAACGTTTTTGCTCTCGTTTCTTCCTGTGGATATACACGATCAACTAGATTAATAGCTAATGCTTCTTGAGGGGTTAATGTTTCGCCCGTGATATTTAAATCAAGAGCTTTTGAATGCCCAACTTGGCGAGCGAGACGTTGAGTTCCACCTGTTCCAGCTAGCACGCCTAAAGAAACCTCAGGAAGTCCGATTTTTCCTGCTTGGTCTCCCATGAAGCGTAAGTCACAAGCTAGAGCCATTTCTAATCCACCACCAACTGTATGGCCCTCTAAGCAAGCAATCCAGATTTGTGGAGAGCGTGCAATTTTATCCAATGTTTCGTTACAGAATAAGCAAAATTGAGTTTTAAAGCGTGGCTCAGCAGATTTTAAGAAATTGATATTGGCTCCTGCTGAGAAAAACTTTGGCATATCACTCATTAAGACGGCTACTTTAATGTCATTATCAAAACGAATGTCATCAATCGCTGCATTTAATTCTTTGTAATAGTCCAGGTCATAAGAGTTTGTTTTGTTTACATGAATGTGAACTTCAGCAATCCCATTCACTTTCTTAACTGTTAAGTTTTTTGTTTCGTTTACTGTAGTTGTCATTCTTCATTACCTCCTAAAGTTATGTATTACGTTTTTATAGCTATCGTAATTAATTTCAAATATACTGAATCTTTTTTAAATTATCAAATCTGAGTTTTTCTCATTTTTCCGATAAAATAACATCCTTTCTCTTTAATGCTCACTTATTCTATCTTTTTGGAGGTTTTTTAGACGTTCGTAAAAAATACGTAATTTTTAATTAGAGTCTGTGTTATTATAGAACTAATTACATATGCTCTATTAAAAACGTGGAAATTATGAATTTAAGGAGGCTTCTATGATAGAAAATAGGAGGTTCAAGGATCTATATGAAAATCTAAATATCAATACAATTAGTTCTGGTGTTGTAGCAGCAGTATTCGGATGTACAGGTCCTGCACTCATTATTATTGGCGGCGCGGCAAGCGGTGGTTTAACCCATGAACAAACAATCAGCTGGTTATTTGCGGTGTATTTTTTTGGTGGATTATTGGGTCTATTTTTATCCTTAAAATATATGCAACCTATCGCAGGTGCTTATTCCATTGCTGGCGCTGTTTTAGTTGCGAGTGCATTGTCACATTTTTCATTAACAGAAGCAATTGGTGCCTATCTTGTTGCCAATTTACTTGTTCTTATTCTTGGTGTAACCGGGCTAATTGAGAAAGTGATGAATTGGATCCCTGTTCCCATCGTGATGGGGATGATTGTTGGTGTCATGATGCGATTTGCGGTTGAGATGATTACATCTGTTGAGGTATCTCCGCTATTAGCAGGCTCGGCCATCTTAGTTTATTTGTTTTCCTCGCGTTTTATTAAAAAAATACCGCCTGTGTTATCAGCATTGGTTGTCTCTGTACTTCTCGCCGTTTTCATGAATGAATTTAATTTTTCACATGTCCAGAGTTCGTTTGTGTTACCTCAACTAGAAATGCCCACTTTTAGTTTTAAAGCGATTATCTCCCTTTCTATACCTCTTGCCATTTTAATTATTTGTACGGAGAATGCGCAAACTACCGGAATTTTGATGGCGAAGGGATTTAAGCCACCAAGTAGTGCAATGGCCGTTTATGGGGCTGTTTTGGGATTTTTCGCTTCGTTTTTTGGGGCTCATGCAATTAATACTGCGGGTCCAATGACAGCGATTTGTGCCTCGGATGAGTCAGGTAAAAAAGAAGGTCGGTTTGCTGCTTCGGCCGCAAATGGTGTATTATTTGCAAGCTTTGGTGTGTTTGCAGCATTTGTGGTTCCATTTGTGATTGCGATGCCAACTGTAATTGTAAGTACAATTGCCGGTTTAGCGATGATTGGTGTTCTTTTAAGTTCCTTAAAGATTGCTTTTTCAGATACAAAATTTCAAATGGGTGCCTTTTTCGCATTCATCATCGGCATGTCAGGTGTGAACTTTTTTAACATCGGTGCACCTTTATGGGCAATTGTCGGAAGTATCTTTGTTTCGCTGTTGATTGAACGAAGTGATTTTGAAAAGAAGATCATGGTTGAAAAAAATCTGAAACCTGGGGCTTAATAGTTATGGATTTGTTGTAAATAGATGGACATACTAATTACAACCGAAAATCTCATGAGAGGTGAATCAACATGAATATTGATATAACATCAATTTATGACAACATGCCAGATTTTTCGAATCACATGGAAGCAAGAGAATGGTTTAAAAATGAGTTTCAAGATCGTTTTTTCTTAAGGACACATAGTGATAATGATGGGAAAATGACGTATTTTTATCATATTGTTAAAGATCCAGAAACGTATCAAAGATACATGGAGAGCTTTGCAAGTGAGCAAAAGCGCGACATCACCGAAATGTCGACATTTGAAAGCTATACCACCGTTGAAATTAGTGAAGATGGAGATGTAAATATTACAATATAAAAAGAAAAGTGCGAGGCGCCGTGATTAAGAAGCATCGACTAACTACCGCCACGTCCTG
>NZ_JBALOP010000044.1:32986-60242 GCF_036962685.1 Bacillus sp. JJ1566
TTTCTTGTCCTGTGCAAGTCATGCATAAGACGAGCGCTGACAGAAGGTGCACTTTACCTTCCAAAGCGATTGGCTTAGACCAGAGAGCCGTTTAGACATGAAAGAAGGAGGCTCCCAAAACGGAGCCTCCTTTTCCAGTTCATTTAATCCTCTTTTGTTGTTTCAAACTTCTTTGACTTCTCATTATGAATAAATTCAATCATATCGTCTTTGTTAATCGGACGACTGAATAAATAGCCTTGAATTTCATCGCAGCCCATATCCACAAGCATCCCGTACTCTTCCCAAGTCTCTACACCTTCTGCAACAACATTCAGTTGAAGCCCGTGTGCAATATCAAAAACAGCCTTGACCAGTATGGCTTTCTTATTATTTTTATCAATATTACTGATAAACTTTCTATCAATTTTTATTTCATCGATTGGAAGCTTCAAAAGTTGATACAGAGAGGAGTAACCTTTACCAAAATCATCAATTGAGATTTGAACACCCAGCTCTTTCAGCTTTCGAATTCGCTCAGCAACATGCTGTTGGTCTGAAATAAACACACTTTCTGTAATTTCAAGCTTTAAATATTTTGGATCTAATCCGGAAGTCTCCAAAGCCTTCTTGACCATGCTAACAAGATAATCTTGTTGGAAATGCTTTGCCGATAAATTTACAGAAACCGGAACATATAGAAGATTTTCAAGCTGCCATTGTTTATTCTGCCTACATGCTTGAACAAGGGACCATTCGTCAATTTGTGAGATTAGACCGATTTCCTCAGCCACTTCAATAAACACCCCAGGAGAAACAGTCCCCAAAACAGGATCATTCCAACGTAGTAGGGCTTCAAAACCTGTAATTTTCCCCGCAAACGTTTTAGGCTGATAAAACTGTTCAAACCCTTCCTTATTTACTGCCGTGCGCAAGGAATTTTCAATCGTTAACCGTTGCTGGAATTTATTTTTCATGGATTCATCGAAAAACTGGAAGGTGTTGCCGCCTTTTTCCTTGGAAATATACATCGCGATATCTGCATATTTTACTAATGTATCTAAGTCTTCGCCATCCTCAGGGTACATGCTTACTCCAATGCTTGCTGTAATGTAATGATTTTGGCCAGCTATTGTAAAATAGGATGAAAATTCATTGACAATCTTGTCTAAAGTTTTAGTAACCTCTTCTCTACTTTCAACCGAGTGCACAACCACAAATTCATCCCCACCAAGTCTGAATACCTGTCTGTTATCCGCTTGTAGATTCTTCAGCTTGTTCCCGGTTGCTTGAAGGAGCATATCTCCTGCTTCGTGCCCTAATGTATCATTGATTTGCTTGAATTGATTTAGGTCAATGAAAATAATTGCAATCTTATTATCGAAATTATTCCGGATTAGCTCTCTAACATAGTTTTGGAAAAAATAACGATTAGGTAAATAGGTCAAGCTATCATAAAAGGCCAGCTTATGAAGCTTGTCCTCAGATTCCTTCAGCTTCACCGTTTGCTCTCTTAAAATTAGGTTCATTTCAACACTTTCTTTGAAAAGCTCCTTCAGCTTATCTGCCATTCTCTTTAGGTTTTTACTTAGCACACGGAGCTCTGAAATCGTGCTTTGAGGCCATTCAATATTTTCCATGTTCCGCAGCTTTTGTGGTAAACCAGTGGTGATAAATGTAAGCTGCCTTAAGTTGTTCGTAAGAATACGGCTAATAACCATAACAAAAAGAATAGCTGACACTGCAAGAATCAGTAAGTATTTTAGCTGATCAAGCGAAGTATTAAAGAGCTGTTGTTGATATTGAGCAATAGGGAATTGAAGCATGATTCGAAATGAATCCGTATCCCTCGTATAAAAATAAAATGCATCCATCCATCTAGTAATCGGCTGAATATCCTTGTTAGCAACTGGTAGAGCCTCATACAGCCTTGGTGAAATTTCACGAATATCATATCCTGTAGCCTCAAAATCCGCCAAGGCTGTCGATGCAATAACATGATCTGCATGATCAAATATGATAATATCGCTCTCTCTATTCTTATTTCGCCAAATAATATCCTCAATTTGTTTCACATTAATATTGCTGTTGCCATTTTCCAATTGAAGAAATTCATTTTCGATCCGATTAACTCTCGTTTCGCCCACGATACCTAAATCATTTTTAATGACATCAAACGTATTAAATGCATTTATAATGACACTTATAAAAAACGGTACAAGTATGGTGAAAATGGTGATTTGCGATAAAAACTGATGAATTGACACATTATTTTTATTGATTCGGTTATTTTTAACCAATTTATAAAAAGGAAAATATGCCAATAACACGTCGGCAACTAATACATTGAAAAGTCCGTTCGCAATATCCTTGCATATTAGAAAATAAAGGGCAGTGCCTGACAAAGATTCACGGCCGATAAAAAATAAAACCGCAATTCCGATAAAGAACCAAAAAAACACATCCACGAAAAACATTTTTGCTTTTCGGCCTCGCAGAAAAAACGCACCTACAAAAATAATTTCCACTAAGCTAATGATTGTATAATATGGAATGTTTGAAAACATGATAGTAAAGAAGATTGCGATTAACCCAGTTACAATCGCAATGGTATAGCCAAATATGCGAAGTATTAAAAATAGAAATATACTTGCAAAAGTGAATGTAATTCCATATAAAAGCGATAATTTGAAATGAGAGGCCAATAGCACTAGTCCCATTAGAGCAGCCAATAGGATTATATCGCTATTCAATTTGCCTTTTATTTGCGTAAATCCTATCATATTACTCTCCTAGTCTTCCACAGTATATAAAACGACAATTTCACTACGATTATGATAATAATATCATAAATTCTACAAAATTTTAGCAATTTTTGTTATCATTTGTACTAAAAAAGAGCAATTTACCATCATGGTAGATTGCCCTTTTTGATTATTTGAAACTTCTTAATCGTTTTATTCAGTTACAAGTCCTTGTGACCAAGACTTCACCCCGTCATCTTCCACGAATTCAATGATGACATCGGTCACACCTTTTATCCCTTGGATTTTTTCCTCAATTCGATCTTTTATTTGAAA
This sequence comes from Bacillus sp. JJ1566, assembly GCF_036962685.1. Lineage (NCBI taxonomy): Bacteria > Bacillati > Bacillota > Bacilli > Caryophanales > Bacillaceae > Bacillus > Bacillus sp. JJ1566. The sequence continues at coordinate 36,046 of NZ_JBALOP010000044.1, forward strand.
TGCTTCTTTAACCGATATATTTGGATCAATTTCCAGTTTCATTTCAATGTGAAAATCCTCCCCTTCCTTCATCGCAAACAATGTTCGAATATCCTTTATTTCTGGATGTGAAGTAATAATTTCAGCAATTTTATTTTCTAATTCTTCATCTGCTTCACCAAGTACCCCTTTTGCATTGTCTAAGAACACTTTACCTACCACATAAAACATCATGAGACCAATAATAATAGAAGCTATTCCTTCTGCAGCATGCCAACCGCCATAATAAGAGAGTAAAATACCAATAATGGCAATAAGTCCGCCAAGAGTTGCGACTAAATCCTCCATAAACACAAGCTTAGTTGCGGGTGTCGCCCTCCCTAAACTACCAAAGCTTTTACCTACGATTGCAAATCCCTTTGCTTCTACATGTGCTTCATGAAGAACTTCTTTCATTGCCTTAAAAAGAACGTATGACTCCAAGATGGCGGCCAAACCCAATACAGACAGATTAATGACAATCCCGGTTGATTCGGTCGGGTGCTTAATATGATGATATCCCTCTTTGATTGTTTCATAACTCATGATTCCAACAATAAGAACAGCTCCAAGTAAAACCAAATTTACAAGTCGGCCAAAACCATTCGGATAGTTCTCGGTCGGCATTTTTTTACTTAAAGCACTTCCGATAAACACGAAAAATTGATTGGCCGCATCCCCTAAAGAATGCATCGTTTCTGCAAACATAGCGACATTCCCTGTGAAGAAATACGCAACTCCTTTAATAATCGCAATAATCGTATTTACAATTGCAGCAATCAAAGACGATTTGTTTCCATTCTTTAATAACCCCTGTTTTTTAGCCATAGTTACCTCCAATGGGTGATTCATGGTAATACTTGTAGTATTTATTACTTTCGAGAAAATTATAAGAGGTCAAATGAAAAAGCCTTCCGGTTCACACCCGGAAGGCAATCTAAATAGTCTTCAGTTTATCAACTTAGAACTTTAATACAATTTTACATACTTCCGCTTGGTTGTTTTTCAAGAACTCAAAAGCTTCACCGATTTCTGTAAAATGGAAGGTATGTGTTTTCATTTTCTCAGGTTGGACAGCACCATTTTCAAACAGTTCGATGACATGTGGGAAACGATAATTATTTAATCTAGAACCTACAACATCGATTCCTTTTTTCGTAAATGCAACCTGAGGTACTGAAGAAGGCTTATTACCTGTTCCAAGTGTCACAATTCGACCGGATGGAGCAACGAGCTCTAATGCTTCCTCAAGGCTTTGTGGAGAACATACAGAGTCAATGATTACATGTGCTCCGTCACCCTCAGTGAACTCTTGCAATGCTTCTGCCAAGCTTTCATTCAAAACATTCACAACTCGATCTGCACCCATATCCTTTGCACGTTCTAGTCGTTTATCCACAATATCCGTCATTAAAACGCGTGCCCCACGGGATTTTGCCACTTGCATTACCGCAATACCGATTGGACCAGAACCCATAACCAACACTTTATCTCCAGTTGTTGTGCGACCACGTTCATTCGCTTCAACACCAATTGAATAAGGTTCAACTAATGCCGCACTTTCTCTATCAATTTTTGCTTCATCTAATTTATAAGCATTTTTTTCAGTCGTTTTTACATATTCTGCAAAACCACCATCGCGATGTACACCAGTTACTTCAACAGTTTCACACACATTGTGATGACCCGTTCTGCATGCATAGCAATGTCCACAGCTATTTACATTGTCTACTGCTACAAGATCACCAACTTTTACGTTCGTCACGCTTGCCCCAACCTCTTCAATAATACCAGCAAATTCATGACCAATAATGCGTGGATACGTAGCCAATGAGTTTGTGCCATTAAAAATACCTACATCTGAACCACAAATCCCACCGGAAACAACTTTGATGATGACATCATGTTCATCTTCGATTACTGGTTTTGGAACTTCTTTAATCTCAACTTCAAATGGTTTATTTATTACTACGGCCTTCATGTCAATTCCCCCTGATGTATTTTCTACGTACCATTAATAGTATACTAGAATACCATATTTTTATTATTCACCCGAGAACCACTCTACTGGTACTGTTACTAGTTCCGGTATAAAGATGAACAGGAATAACAATGCAATTTCAACAATGAGAAACGGCATAATGGCCTTGACGAGTGGTCCAATTCCAATTTTTCCGGCACCTGCGGCAACGTTTAGAACAGTTCCTACTGGTGGTGTTAATAAACCAATAACATTGTTAATGATAAATAATAGTCCAAAGTATACAGGGTCAATACCTGCAGCATTAATAACAGGCATCAATACTGGTGTTAAGATCAGAATTGTTGGGTTAACATCCATTGCCATACCAACTAGGATTACAATAATATTAATCACAATTAAAAGTAATAGCGGATTATCAACTAATGGACTTAAAATATTCGTTACTGTTTCCGGAATGTTTCCAATTGTCATCAACCATGCAGAGACCATTGCTGCTGCAGCTAAAAACATGATAACACTTGATGTTTTAGCAGAACTTATTAAGCTCTCAAAAATGTCTTTTGGTTTTAATTCACGATAAACAAAGACACCAATAAATAGTGCATACACAACTGCGATTACCCCAGCTTCTGTCGGAGTAAAGAATCCACCACGAAGTCCAGTTAAGATACCGATTGGCATTAAAATTGCCCAGATTGCATCAACACAGGATTTTACCATTTGTTTAAAGCTTGCACGTGGAAGTTTTTCCACTTTATCTTTTCTCGCAACAATTGCCCAGACGATACATAGTGCAATTGAGATATAGATGGCAGGTGCGATACCCGCGATAAAAAGCTTGGATATGGATACACCAGCTGTAACACCGAATAAAATCATCGGAACAGATGGAGGCATAATAGGTGAAACGATGTTACCAGCTGCGATCAATGCAGTTGAACGCTCGCGGTTGTAGCCAGCTTTTGCCATCATTGGAATCAAGATAGCACCAAGTGCAGCAGTTGAAGCAACAGCTGAACCAACTAAACTAGCAAAAAGTACAATAGCTAAAATTGCAACATAACCTAATCCACCACGAATGTGCCCAACTAATGATGTTGCAGCAACAATGATTCGTTTTGTTAAACCACCACGGTTCATTAAGTCACCACACAAAATAAAGAACGGAATTGCCATCAATGCAAAGCTATCTGAACCGACCATTAAATTTTGCGCTAGGATTTGAGTATCAAAATCTCCTAAATAAAACATCATAAATACGCCGCTAAGTAATAAAGCAAATGCGATTGGGATACCGATTGCCATTGCTCCTAATAATGCGACTAAAAAGATTACCATTGTCATTTGTTCGGCCTCCCTTGGCTACTTTTTCTTAATGTCTTCATCATCATTTTTCAAGTTTTCTAAAATATCATCTTCATCTGATTCATGTAAGGTTACGAGTTTGTTAATTGATTCAGGTTCTTTAATGACCTTGATGATGTTTGAAATACAAATAATAGCAATACAGATTCCAGTCAGCATTCCAACCCCATAGATGATAGAAAGTGGGATTCCAGTTGCAGCTGCCCTTGCCTCCACACTTTGTAGAGTCATTGTATATGCTCCGTGAGTTAGCATGATCATTACAATGATGATAATACTCTGTGCAAAGATATAAGTTGCACGCTTGATGCCCTGTGGTAATTTATGCATGACAGAGTCCATTCCTAAATGGACATTCGATCTCATTGCACCGATTGCACCAATATACGTAATATAAATGAATAGATATCTTGCAATTTCTTCGGACCAGGTTAAACCTGAATTGAAAACTGTACGTAAGACGACATTTAAAAAGACAAATAGTACAATTAAAGCAAGCATAATGCCGAGTAGGTAATCAATCCCTTTAAATAGCCTGTCATTAAACTTTGACATGTCTTTACCCTCCATAAAAATGATTTTCAAAACAATTAGGATGCGTTTACATTTTCTACTCTATTGAACGAATCCGATTAATCATATCTTCAGCCCAGTCATATTTCTCGTATAACATTTCATATACTGGTTGAGCAGCTTTAATAAGCTTCTGTCTCTCCTCTTCAGATGGAGTCTCTACCACAATTCCTTGTTCTTCTAGGAATTTTCGATCATCTTCTATACTATTTTCATAGATATCCCATGTTCTGTTTGAGGTTTCTAAGGCAACTTCTTGAAATATTTTTTGGTCCTCTTCTGACAAGGTATCCCAAAATTCTTTACTCATCATTAGCTCATTCGAAGAAACCATGTGGTTTGTTTCATAAATGTAGTCCTGTACCTCAAACCAGCCTTCTTGTCTGAATGTAGACATTGGATTATCCTGTCCATCAACTACACCTTGTTCTAGGGCTGTAAATACTTCACCAAGGTCCATAATAACAACGTTTGCACCTAAAGATTCCGCTAATTTCACATGGATTGGATTGTTTGGCATTCTCACTTTTTGACCCTTTAAATCTTCTGGAGATTCGATTGGAAAGCTTGAACTAAACACACGCGCACCGTTTGGATTCCATGCTAGGAACTTAATTGGTTCCTGCTCTTCAAAATTCTTTGCAATATATTCTCCTACTTCTCCTTGATAAGCTCTCCTTGCATGTGCAACATCTTTAAATACAAAAGGAAAGTCCGGAGTCGCCATCATTGGAACCTCACTCCACATTACGGTTCCGATTGCAGTCATTTCAACAATTCCACTACGAGTAAAGTCATATAATTGTTTTTCTCCACCAAGCTGTCCAGAATCATAAATTTCTACGTTGTATCTACCATTTGTTCGTTTTTCAATTTCCGGTTCAAATACTTCTTTTAATGCCACATTGACTGGACTGGAAGGTGAAAGAGTTGTACCTACCTTAACCAAGATTCCTTTGTCACTGCTAGCAACTTCTGAGCAACCGGAAAGCAGGATTGCGAGCATTGTAAAGATAAGAAATATAATTGCATTTTTACCAACATTCAGTTTTCTCATTTAATATTACCTCCCTAAAAATCTAATAAAGCCCTTACATTTCGATTGAAGAATGGTGTCGCATACATCGGTGTGCACTGGTATACTTGTCGACAAGTTGTAATTAAAAAAATATCGTATAATCGAAACTAGTAAAATATCGTATTCGTTACAGTTTCACGCGTATCTTCGAAATGGTCATGAACAACTCTTTTTATAAATTCCAGATCTTTTGATACGATTGAATCAATTAAAAACCGATGTTTCTCAATCAATGGGTCAATCTCATTCGAGTTTTCAAGGAATCTCTTTTTTGTAGCAACGAGCAATGCAGTGAATACAATGTCTCGAATATTGTTCCATAAATGAAGCATTCTTTTATGATTTGCGGCCTCAATCATTAGCTCATGGAATTTTAAATCCTGGATTGTAAATTCAATATAATGATTGTACTTGGCAGCGATTATCATCTCATCAAGAATTTTATTTAGTTTTTTAATGATTTCCTGATGCTCCATTTTTGAAAGTCGTTCGATGACAAATGTTTCAATTATATATCGCACATCGTACAATTCTTCTATATCCTTTCGGGACAACCCTAAGACCACTGCACCCATGCGCTCTAAGCGAATCAAACCTTCATTTGATAAAGTTTTGAGGGCCTCTCGTACTGGGGATCTGCTAGTTCCAAATTCTTCAGCAATTGAATTTTCAGACAATACAGTGCCAGGAGTAATACTTTTGTTTATTATTTTCAAACGTAATTCACTTGATATCATTTCTCCAAGAGAAGTCCCTTTTAAAGCTATAGAAGGAAATTCCATCACAATCAACTCACTTACTTTTAATATCCAACAAAACTAGTAAAAAAGTATTCATATCTTCCTTTCTCTTACTGTTGTATACTTGTACACAAGTTTGTCATAAATTAATATATACTCAAATTGTCACATTGTAAAGAGAAAACGTATTCATTTTTTAAAAATCCGATAATTTTTATGTAATTGTTCGCTTTCACCAAAAAAGTACCTGTAGCTCAGAATAAAAGAATCAATGATGAAGAGCATTATCCTGTAAAAATTTGAGCGAAATGTTCTTCATAACCTTGATGAAGAACTTTCTGGTGCAAAATCTTGTTCGAGTTGTCCTTCATAACCCCGATGAAGGACTTTTCAAACCAAATTCTCACTTGAATTGTCCTTCATATTTTTATATTAAAAAATGCCTCCCCCAGTAAAACTACTGGGAGTAGGCACTTATTTAATCTTCTCTCACAAGGAGTGCAACAGCTTCTACATGAACGGTATGTGGGAATAGGTCCACTGGTTGCACAGCTTTTAATGTATATCCAAATGGTTCGAGTTCTTTAATATCGGTTGCGAAGGTTTCTGGATTACAAGAAACATAGACGATTCTTTCTGGCTGTGAACGGCCGATTCTTCTCATAACTTTGCCGCCAGCTCCTGAGCGTGGAGGGTCAAGTAAAAGTAGCTCGGGTCTTCCAAAGCTCTCAAGTACCTCATCAATTCCTTTTCTTGCGTCCTTTGCTAAGAAATATGTGTTTGATAAACCATTGTCACTTGCATTTCTCTTTGCAGATTCAATTGAGCTTTCAACGATTTCAATTCCCGCTAGCTTTTCAACGCGGCTTGCGAATGGGAGAGAGAATGTTCCAACGCCACAGAAAAGATCAATCATTTTTTCTGTTTTCTTTGGCTCGCCCATTTCTATCGCAAGGTCGACTAATTTTTGAGCTTGGGTTGGGTTTGTTTGGAAGAATGTATCAAACCATACACGGAAACGATACCCATCCATTTCATCGTAAATAAAGTCGCGACCCGCTAATAAATGTGTTTTTTCGGATTGAGTGCGGTCAGCCCAGTCTGTATTTTCTAGCCATAATAAGCTTTTTACCTCTGGGAATTTTGCTTCGATGCGTTTTACTAAATCATCGGCAGCTTCTTGAAGGTTCCCTTCTGGTGCTTCGGTTGCAAAAAGGGCAAGCATGATTTCACCAGTAACAAACGATTGTCTCACCATAAGATGGCGAAGAAGTCCTTCATGCTGATCTTTATTATAACCTGATAACTGATGGTCCTTCGCCCACTGAGCTACCTCCATCGCACCTTCCACCATTTTTTTACCTGCGATCAGACATGTTTCAAGTGAAATGATTTTTCGGAAATTCCCTTGTTCATGTAAACCAAGTGAACCTTCAGGTGAGAAAGTAAATTCCATTTTATTACGGTAATGCCAAGGCTCGTCCATGCCAATGGTCTCTTGAACAAGGTAAGGATTGAAGCCTTGTGATTCAACTTGTCGCTTCACATAATCCGTTTTGTACTGAAGCTGTCCTTGGTAGTCCCAATGCTGCCATACACAGCCACCACATTTTTCAAAATGTGGACAAGGTGGAGCAAGTCTTTGTTCATTTGATGTTAAGATTTCATCCGCCTGTACTTTTCTTCGTTTGCGGTCCGGTTGGTCAACAGTCACACGAACTTCCTCACCAATCAAAGTTTGTGGAATTGTGAGCTTTAGCTTCTTTTTATTACCGTGCTCATTCTCGCGCCATACATTTGCCCGTCCTGCCCCCTTTTCATCTAAACTTTTTATTTCAACAATCATCGTTTCTGGTTTCGTTACTGCCAATTGCGTTCCTCCTCTTTAAATCTACCTATCTATATTGAACTGTCAGTTTTTCACGTTTCATTTTTTTGTTATTAAAGATATAGGCATAGTTCATTTCTATCCTATTTTACAACATACTAACCAAGTATAAAGCACAAACTGCAAATTTGGAATTCCTACAACCCTAGAAAGTATTAACATTCTCTAAATTTGGCCTCAAATAAAAAAAGCTTCAGCCTTCTTACACTTGGCTTAGCCTTTTAACGATAAATCCTTTCTTCCAAAGAGCAGGTTTATTTGTGTTTTTGGGTAACTAGTATGAATTCATACCTATTTTTGCGACGCCAAGTGCAAAGTGTTCCCATAAGATACTCTCCACAAGCGCTGCCTGGGATTCTTCACAATCAACGATGAGGATGATTTCAGCGTATTTACCTTTTTGGGATTTTTTTTTCTTTTTATAGACTAGCTCCACATATAGCCTAATCGCGAATCCTATTATAAATCCAATTGCAGCGCCAATTAATCCCCAATAAATGGGTCCCCATGATAGTTTAAATCCGATGCTTGCTCCGATTACAGAAAATGCCGTGGCAAGTGCCATGCCTATATCAATAAGGGTGGTTCCATCTGAACGATGCAGGGTATCAAATAGCTTGACATCTTCAGTTCGATTATCAAGCGGAACCGCAAAAATATTTTCGCTGTTTATCCCTTTTTTTTCGATTACCGTAATGGCTATTTCCACATAATCATTGCTATCAAATGTAGCAAATACCTGCATTCATGATCACTTCACTTTATGTCCCTTTAGTATTTGAAATTGGCTTGACTGGTAATTTTCCCTTAAATATTGACGTTGTTCCCGTTCATAAAGCTTATTATTTTCAACCGCATTTATATAGGACGCATAGCTTGCAAACCCCAAAACCGATGGTAAGAAAATGAACCACTCTGGATCTAAAACGGCTGTGGCTTCGTCTATTTTTCCTGAAAATAACAGAGATATAGCTTCTAGAGTATGAGAAAAGTAAAAAAAGATAACACAACAAAAGATGATAAAGAAGGCTAAAATTGTCTTATGATTATAGAGGTGCCCAAGCCCCGGCATAAAAAGCGACCATAAAAAAGCTAGAGCAGGATTTCTTTTATCTAAGTAGTTCATACCTAAATCACCCACATAAAACGTGTTAAAACGATGATTCTCATGGTCAGCTAAAATATATATTTTGTTAAGATCAATTGCTGTAAGGTAACTATCCCAAATGCTAAATATGTATACAGGGATATACATGAGTAACCACCTTGTGTCCAAAATATTCTTTGCCAACTCGATATTTCCTTGAAACGAATGGATCATGGCAAGATTTATGTTTGAATTTATGTTAACTATAACTTCCCAAATGATTAGTAGATATCCCCTATGATATTTGTCTAAAAGCAAATGACCGAAACCAGGAAAAGCAGCCGACCACCAACCAATAATATACGGGTTCCTCAAATAAACGATAGAAGTACCAAAGATACCAACATTTGCGATATAACGTCTAGCTGTATTGTCATTCGAATAATTTCTCATGATGTATAGGCTTGCTCCCATCCACTTCCTCAGTTCTTTCATCATTAATTGGTGTAAATGGTAATGTTCCCCAATATAGATAGAAATATTATAAAGAGATTCCACGAAAAATTTCTTAAAACAGGGATTATATATGGTGAATATTCCCTACTTTGTTGTTAAATACTATTCAGAAAGATTTAGCAACTATTAGTATGGGGTTGGGTGGAGGTATGTTTTGGAAAAAGAAAGATATCAAACAGTCCATTACAAATTATGAAACTGTTGAAAAAACGATAGAAGAAGTATTTGATAAGGCAAAAAAATCAAGTGACTTTTTAACAATCACACCAATTGAGAACAACGAAAATATTTTATTTAGTTATTTTAAATCATTAACTGATAGCAAGACTCTACAGCAGTCTTTATTACCGAATTTAAAAGAGAAGGCTGCAGACATAAAAGAACTATCTGATTTAAAAAATATCATTCCAATAGAAGGTTTTAAAATTTCAAAGGATCCAAAGGATATAGAAAATGCCTTTCATACAGGGTCAGTTGCTATCTATTTTAAAAACCAAATGGATCAATTTGCTCTATTTAGTGTTGGTAACGCAAGATTAGGCCAACGGGAAACAAACGATACACAAAACGAATTTAGCGTGATTGGACCAAAGGTCGGATTCATTGAAGATATTGAGACAAATCTTCATATGCTAAGAGAACACCTTGATACGCCGGACCTTATTTTTGAAGAAATGATGGTCGGGACTAGGTCCAGGATAAAAGTTGTACTTGCATACGTAGATGGAATTACGAATCCTGAGTATATCCATACTGCAAAACAGAGGATTAATGATCTCGATATTGATACAGTATTTGATAATACTCAGCTTGAACAATTGATTTCCGATCATTCAACATCACCGTTTCCTTTGTTTGTTTCTACCGAAAGAGTAGACAGGACAGTCGGAGCCCTTTTATTAGGACAAGTTGTACTGATTAGTGACAAATCCTCCTATGCCTTAATTGCACCAGTAAACCTTATGGACTTTTTTTCAAACCCAGAGGATTTTTATCTTCCAAACATTGTTGCATCTTTTTTTAAATTGATTCGGATTTTTGGAATGATGTTTTCAATCTTTGCCTCATCCTTTTATGTAGCAATATTAACTTACCATTTCGAGGTTATACCAAAGGATCTACTTGGCCCTATCATTCACTCAAGAGCCAATGTTCCGTTCCCTCCCGTTCTTGAAGTTTTATTTTTGGAAGTAACCATTGATCTTCTCAGGGAAGCAGGAGCACGTCTACCTACAAAAATTGGACAAACATTAGGAATTGTTGGGGGAATTGTTATTGGCCAGGCGACGGTCGATGCAGCACTCACCAGTAATATTTTATTGATCATTGTTGCTCTATCAGCCTTAGCTTCATTTACAACACCTATTTATAAAATGTCAAATGCTGTACGGTTATTGCGATACCCGTTTATCATTTTTGCGGCAATTTGGGGAGGCTTAGGTATCTATGTAGGAATTCTTTTTTTAATCGGACATTTGACTCGACTTAAATCATTAGGAATTCCGTATATGATTCCGCTTTATCCATATCGAAAAGGCTGGGCACTTGGTTCCTTCATACGACCTAATTTTAAAAAACTTGATAGACGACCTGCGTTCTTAAGACCTTTAAGTAACAAACGTTACACCTCAGCTAAAGACAAAGATTCAGAAGATGGACTGAACTCAGAATAAAATTAAATTAAAGGAAGCAGAGATGATATGGGTATACGAAGAAAGAATTTACTATTTGTTTTACTATTTGTTTGTCTGGTGAGTCTAGTAGGCTGTTCAAGAATGAAGATTGTCGATAAATTGAGCATTGTTCACGTGTTTGGGTTTGATATTGATGATAACGGAAAAGTGGTTGGAACCGCCCTTTATCCTGAATATACCAAAGGCAAAGGAAGTAATGAAATTCATTATTTGCAAGAGAAAACAAATACAGTTGCCCTGTTAGCACCTAGGATGGCGACTCATACGAGTACCCCAGTTGAGTTAGCCAAAATAAGGGTCCTAGTAATTGGAAACGAATATGCAAAGGCTGGAATTGGCGATGTGGTCGAGCGTCTTCTTGTCCAACCGCAAATTGCAACTAATATACAGATTGCTGTTTCTACCCATTCCGCTAATGAAACGCTAAACACCCTAAAAAAACAAGGTGAACTAACGTTAGCTGATCAACTCAAACAAAATATGACTGGACAATTACTCCCAATGATGAACCTTCATGTCTTCTTAAATCATTTTTATGGTCAAGGTATGGATTCATATGTTCCTATGCTTAGTATCGACGAGAACGATAGGTTAGAGGTCGATAAAGTCGGTATTTTTAGGGATGATAAATTGAAGCTTCACTTAAATGCAAAAGAAACCTTTATTTTCTCAGTTCTAGAAGATTTTCGTACACAAGCAACTTATGAAATAAACCTTGATGGGAACAATCGAAAAGAAGTCATACTAATACGAGCATTTCGAAATAAAAGAGATTGGGAATGGGTAAAGAATGAAGAACAATTGAATCTTACTTTAAATCTCATCTGGACCATTACACAACGTCCAATTCGTTATAATTTAGAAAATCCAGACGATATTGAGGCATTAAAGAAATTAATTGTAAAAAACGTTAAAAAAGAAATTGACGACTTATTAAACAAATTCAAAGAAGAAGGTGTCGATCCATTAGGTATTGGTAATATTGTTCGGTCACAGGACAGAGATTGGGATGAAGCATCTTTTTATGAAAAATACCCTTCAATCCCTGTTAATATTGAGATGAATTTAGAAATCATTCATTCTGGCCTTCAAGGCTAGCTAGACTAGGATGGTCAATTATGAACAGTAAGATTAGCGAAAATAAGCTGGTTTCTCCATATTTCCTGTTCTTTCTCATTCAGGCTTCTCAAACAGGAATCACTGTATTAAAGTATCAAAGAAATATCATAAAAGGAGCTGGAAATGAGGCATGGATATCCATACTGGTAACAGGCTTAAGTCTTCATCTTTTATTTTTTATGATGCTATTTATCTTGAAGCAGTCCAGTGCAGGTGATATTCTTTCTTTTCATAAGGATTTATTAGGAAAGAAACTAGGTGGGGCATTAAATATACTTTTGGCATGCTATTTTTGTCTAGCCAGCATATCTGTTTTATATTCTTATATTGATGCCCTCCAAATTTGGGTGTTCGATGGCATTGCTAGTTGGGAGTATGCTGTTCTTCTGTGTTGCCTCGTTTTTTATCTTGTCTCAGGCGGATTTCGAGTCATAACTGGAGTTGCATTTTGGGGTGTCGTTATTCCATCATTCTTACTGCTTTCCTTTTTTTACTTACTTGGCTTTTTGGAGGTTTCATACGCTTTCCCCCTATTCAATCATAGTTTAAAGGACCATTTTATATCTGCTAAAGAAGCCCTTCCATTATTTTTAGGATTTGAAACAGCTCTTGTTTATTTTCCCTTTATAAAAAATGGAAAAAAAGCAAGCAAATGGGGTCATTTTGCTTTATTGTTTACAACGATCTTGTATACTCTAATAACGCTTGTCACTTTTATGTTCTTTGCTCAAGGCAAACTACATCATTTAACATGGCCAACCTTAACGATGATTAAAATCATTCAATTTCCTTTCATAGAGCGGTTTGAATTTATTTTTATCTTCACCTGGCTCTTAGTCATTATGCCTGTTATTTGTATCTATCTATGGGCAGCCATTCGAGCGATTAAAATCACTCTTCCGAAGGTAAAACCTACTTATATTCTGTTTTTTTTACTAGCCATTTTTGTCTATATAAATAGCGAACTAACTGACATTTATTACACCCACCTTATTCAAAAAATGGTTTTAATAAGTGGTGCAGCTTTCCTTTTTGGGTATATCCCGTTGCTCTTTCTAATCAGCTTAGTTAGAAGTAAACTAAAAAAGGCTTCAAAATGAGTGCCATTTCTGGCACTTTTTTAAATTATTTTTTTGAAATAAGAGAAACTGTATTACTCAAAACTTAGGTTATAATCTTATAAATAAAACGATATAATTAATTCGGGATACTTATGTTTTTTAAATGAAGGGGGAATTTCATTGCTTAAAAAATTTGCTGCAGATGCGCTAGGTTTATCGGATATCGGTAAAATAATTGGCCCTGAGGACTATGACAAAACGGATGCAGATGATTACATACGTCATGAGGATAATGAGAAAATCTACTTTTTAATTAAAACAAAGGCTGATGAGTATTGCTTTACAAATATTGCCTTCATCCATGTTGACGGTGCCAATGCTGTTTCTTCTAAAAGATTATTAAAGCGCTACCCATATTCACAGCATAAAATCACAAATGTATTTCTTGAAACTGCTGGCAGAGTTGACTTAGATATCGAGATTAAATTCAATCTAGGAAATCAAGCCTTTAGTATTGATGTAGATAAAAGACAGCTTGATAAATTAAATGATTTATATAAAGCACTCGTTTATATATCCGAGATCATCCATGAAAATAACGTCATGTACGATATGGCGATCAATAGCTTAGATAAAGCGGTAACCGTCTTACATAATTCAAGAACATCAGAAATTCAGCTTTCTGAAGAATACAAACAATTAACAGAATACAGCTTCTCTTGGCTCTCATCCGCACGAGATCAATACCACAAAAAAGACTTTGGCGAAGTATTCGAAAAGTATATTAATAACTAAAAATATAAAAATCGGTGCCTGATTCCCAGCGAGTTTACTAGTTCACTGGGTGCCAGGCACCGATTCCGTTTTACCTTGTTAGCTGGGCTACAAGCCTCTAACGGTTTTATTTGGTGTAACGGTTTGCGTAGCATGAGGCCACGAATGCATTTGGTTTTATTTTCGGCTCCACACCAATCGCTTCCATACGTGTTACCATTTCCTTCACAAATTCACGTGTTTTGTTTCGATTCCCTGCCCCGATATCAATATGCCCCTCCATTGTGAATGAGGCTCCATCGTAAAGATGTGGCAGCACAATATCAATGAGTTGATTTTTCTTTTCCTCTGTAAATAATGAAACAATTTCCTCCGATAATGATAATTCATAGGAAATGCGCTCGTGCAAATGCTCCATTCTTCTTGGAACAACCACTTTTCGAATACATGCCCACACACCTTTTCCTTCATTCAGTATCACAACACCTGTAATAAAGGTGGTTTGCCTTGGATGCACTTGTGAATCTGTACCAATGATGAGTCTAAATTTCCCACTTGGCTCAGATTGTATGAACTCTAAAATATGTTCAAAAACCCGCTCAAATGACATTCGTTTTTCCATTAGATTTTTAAATAAGAAGTGATTGTTTGAATTGTTTTTCATAAATTCAGATCACAACTTTCCCGGTCCTTTTCTGACCTGCTTTTATACATTTTATGACCGGAAATTAGATAATGTGTGCTAAATAATGATTTGGTACAAAAATTGGATGTCCACGATTACAAAACACGCCTTTTTTCCTAGTACTTTATTACCTATTTTTACCTTTACCTAAACTGTATAATATTACCATAAACCTAAATTGGAGCGTGCATGGAACAAAATGAAAATTCAATCCATTGACCCATTTGATTCGATTCTCTCAGATGCCATAAGTAATCCGATGAAGCGTTATTATTTTTACAAAGCTTTACTGGATTTAGAGTTAGTCGCAATTGGCACTGTTTCCTCGGATAGCAGAAACAGTGAGCCTTCTCTGAATCTCAAATACTTTGAAATGAATAATGAGCTGGTGCTCCCTGTATACTCAAGCGTCGAGAAATTCAACTCAATTTATAAAGGAAAATATAAATATATTAAAATAACAACTCGTCTACTCCTACAATTAATTGACCTAGAAACCCCTTGGATCCTAAATCCTGGTTTTGATATAAGTAAGAAGATCATCCAAGAAGAACTTGAAACCTTACGTGACGAAAGAATTCTTCATTACTTTTTTGAGGAGTTAGCACTCGAGGAAAAACAGAATTTCCTAACAAGCCAGATGACAGAAATCCCTCATTCCGTCCTTGAGGAAATTTCCGATAAACTTAAAAACTTTCCTACTATAAAAAATGCTTATTTTACACATCTATATAATCCCGCTAAATCAAGCAATCCAATCCCTGTAATTGGACTTAATGTAGACCAAGAAGCGGAAAATTCGGAAAAACTTTTATCACATGTATTTGAAGTAGTGAATGAAAATACCGAGCAGCGAATAGAGATTCTGATTCTTCTTGAAAATCTACCACTAACAAATTCAATCATTGACGGGACCGAGCCCTTTTATATTCGAGCAACAATTGATGATTTAAAGTCCATGTTCCGATAGCTTTAGAAAGGAGGTTACGACTTGGCTCAAATTGATATAAAGGTGAATAGTGTTCGTTCATCAAACAGTAGACTAAAAGGAATCACTTCTGATTTGACAGATACACAGAGTCGAATATCCAGTACACGCCATGCGATTGACAGTAAAATCACAATTAGGCAAGGGATTGGTGCAAACCTAAGTAATTTGACATCCTCCATCCATGATTTAGAAAAACGTCTTAACCAACTACATAGTTTTGTTGATAATAGTATTTCACGATATGAACTAGCTGATAAACAAGTAAACTCCAATTCGCAAAAATTAACCGAGCCACCCAAAAAATCATTTTGGGAGTCAGTTGGAAAATTTTTTGGGGTCGTGGGCAACTCCGTAAAAGGATTTGCAACTGGACTCTGGGACGTAGGGGTAGCCACTGTTGAAGGAATCTGGAACATCATCACTCACCCAGTTGAAACCTGGAATGGTCTTGTGCATGTTGTAACACACCCTGTCGAAACCGCAAAAGGAGTATGGGATGCAATCAAAACATCATGGAACGATGATGTTATCAATGGCGATGCCGAAAGCCGTGGGAATTGGTTCGGCCGAGCCTTCGGAGAAATTGCCCTAGCAGTTGTAGGTACAAAAGGTATTGATAAAGCGGTAAAATTGACTAAGGGAGCAAAAGTTGTTGATGAGGTTGGTGGGGTTAAGGTTGAAAGAATAAATGCGGTTGAAGAGGTTGCAGCTTCAAAGATAGATTCTACTAGAAATTCTTCGAAAATTGATGATATAAAAGAAACGACTTCACAAAGTAACCCGTTCGACAAGAATAACCCAAGTGCAAGTGTTCAAACACCTCAAAATTACACATATAATATGATTGAAAACCCAGGACCGCTCGCTGAAATTAGAGGGAATCCAGCAGCGAACTTCTTTGGAGGAAAGTATAACACCGAAATATTAGAAGCAGATACTATTCTTTATCGTTCCGGTAAAAGAGGGGGATTAACAATCCCTGGTCAAGAAAAAAATGCACTTGGTCAATGGTTTACGAGAGAGGCAGCAGATTCGGCAATAAAGGTACGTATAGACTCGGCGGTTAAAGCACAATGGATTGATCCCAAAACTGGTGCACTTACAGGTATTTCTCCAATTGAATCAACTTATGCAATCAGAATACCAAAAGGAACAACCATATATGAAGGTCCAGTTGGATACCAAGGTGGACCTTACCTTGGTGGGGAGGATAGTATTCAAATTTTTATAAAAGAACCTTGGAAAATAAAAGGAATTAACGTAATTAGTGAAACACCAATTAAATAGGAGGAATCAAATGATGTCCGTTAAAAATATACTTAATACTTCACAACATATTTTCAAAGAATTAAATGAAATTATTGAACAAAACAATAACGGGGAATTCAACTATCACATATCCGAAATAAAATACGCGATTCAACTAATCAATAACTGTATTGAAAACGATTATGCAGACTCTATAGATGTAATAAATGAACTCAAAAACATTCAGCAAAAAATTTATCCCCCAAGAGGAGGTCTATCGGATTTTTTCATCTGGAAATCCGATTATGAAGAAAGAATAAAAGCTAATGAGCCATTTGAAAAACTTTCGGATGAACTCTGGCAATTACTGCAACAAGATTAATACCTAAAAAATTTATTTAGTTAGGAGTATTCACGAGAACAAAGTTATGAGCCAATATTCAATTTATCAAAATAAAATCTACCAAGTAAGTATTCATGGTCAAGTAATTCATTTAATTAGTTCAAAAAAAGAAAACGGCTTTCATGAACTTATTGATATAGTAGGAAACAAGCACGATGACATTTTTATTAAAGAGGTTTCTTTGGATGATGTTGAACTAGTTTATGAGTTAAAAATTAACGCAGTTTATTGTGGTAAGGAATTCGAAACATATGGAGTAGATTCTTCTAATTTGGAAAAAAAATACATTCTATTATTTAGCATGGAGTTTGAAGATGTAAATGACTACGGCTTCAGAAAACACGAGCAATTTGTATACCAAAAGCAAGTTGCACTTGATGACATTGATGCACTAGTTGAAATTAAAAAGCCAATCCTAAAGTGGGAGAACAAGCCTGAAACAAAGATAACAATTCCCAACAATTTGATTCGGGAATATTTAAGTAAATTGTGTTAGCTGGCGGAGTTTTGGAAGTGGATTACAGTGAATGTGGTATAAAATCACAATTTCGAAAGTCAATCTGAAGAAGAGGCATGAAATAATTATAAATATATTCTGGAATTATTGAAATAAGGTAAGAGATATCATGCTGGATTTATGAAGGACATTTCGGCTTCAATTTCACTCCGCTTTGTCCTTCATCGGGGTTATGAAGGACATTTCGGCCTCAAATCCAATCCGTTTTGTCCTTCATCGGGCTTATGAAGGACATTTCGGCTTCGATTTCGATCCGTTTTGTCCTTCATTGGGCTTATGAAGGACATTTCAGATTCAATTTCAATCCGTTTTGTCCTTCATCAAACACTGCCAAATAACACCCCACCTAGAACCATGAGAACCGTCCCTCTGGTCCCTACTGCTCTCTCTCTCCTTCAATTTCGATGATCCCCTTCAAGTCGTCCTGGACGCTTTGTGGAGCGAGGGGAACCTTGGATCGGTAAGCGGAGCGCATGATGACGTGCGCGGAAACTGGGGCAGTCAAAAATACAAAGAAGATTCCTAGAAATAAGCGAATGCTAAATGTACCTTCCATTATGAAAAATAGAAATGTTCCTACTAAGATAAACAGAACTCCCATCGTCGAGCTCTTGGATGCTGCATGGGCACGAGAGTATACATCTGGTAACCGAATCAGTCCAACAGCACTTAAAAAACTAAAGATGGTCCCTACCAAAATCGATAATACTGCAAGAAGTTCTACTACCTCAATCGGATTGTTTACGTCGCTCAATGACAACACCTCTTTCAATAAATCTCGCAAAGGCGATTGTGCCAACGAAGGATAGAATTCCGATCAATAAAATTACTTCAAAAAAACCGGTATTTCTTAAAAACACAGAAAAAATCGCAACTCCCGAAATGATATTGATCCCTAGCACATCAAGTGCCTGAACACGGTCAGAGGCTGACGGCCCCTTCACTAAGCGATAAATCGTAGCAAAAATAGAAAATGTAAGAAAACCCAATGAAATCATTAAAATTGTTTTAATCATTAGCGCGTCACCCTCTTTATCGCCTCTTCGAATTTTGCTGTTGAACGTAACACAGCATCACTTGATTCAGGGATATCCATGGCATGGATATAAAACTTTTTCTCGTCGTGTGAAACTTCAACCACAACCGACCCAGGAGTTAATGTTAATAACATCGCAAGCAAGGTTATTTCCAAGTCCCCTTCCAGCTCCGTCTCTAGGGTAAAAATGCCCGGAGTAATATTAATCTTCGGTCTCATAACCTGCTTTACAACTAAAACACTAGAAGTAAATAACTCATGTATAAAGACAAAAAATAACTTTATGATGGCAAGTAAAGTCACCAAATAAAATTGATGAGGAAAATACCTTCGCAGTATAAATAGCACGATTAAACCAAACAAATATCCACTAAAAAAGGTTAGAACGGTCCAGCTATCCTGGAGAAACATCCAAATAAAACCGATCATCAAATTGATTAGAACCTGCATGGGCATTGATACCACCCCTTCCTATATAGAAATGCCACGTGAATCTTTGAATTGCTTACGTTGCTTCCAAACTCTACTCACTAAAAGCACTACCTAAAACTGCATCAATATAGATGCTCGGATTCATAATGACTTCAACAGCAAGGTCAACATACTCACTAATCCCTTGTGCCCCTACTCCAAGAGCAATTGTCAAAGCGGTAAGAATGCCCATCGGAAGTAGCATACCTTTTAATGACTTTGTTTCACTTTCTTCAGGTACGTCAGTGTAACCCCAAAATCCGTTCATAAAGATTTTCATAATCGAGTACAGAACCATTAAGCTAGTCAACAAGCCAATTCCACCTAGCCAGAAATAACCGGAAGCGAATGTGCCTTCTGTGATAAAGATCTTTCCTAAGAACCCGCTTAAAGGAGGTATTCCTGATAGCGACAAAGCGGCAATGAAAAACATCCAGCCGAATTTTGGCTGTAGCCGCATGACCCCGCTGAATTCTTTTAAATTACTAGTCCCAGTAAAATAAATAAGCGTTCCGCCTAATAGAAAAATAAGTGCTTTCACGATCATATCGTGGATTAAATAATAGATCGAACCCGTAATCCCTTCTGCTGTAAGCGAGGCGATACCAGCTAAAATAAAACCAACGCCAACGACCACATTGTAGGTAATGATTCTTTTTATATCCCAATAAGCAACGGCCCCGAACGCTCCAAGCAGCATCGTAGCGGCTGCTAAAATACCGATTAATAAATGCGTCACCTCTGGCTCGTGATAGAACAGAAGCGTGAATACTCTCATAATCGAATAAATTCCTACCTTTGTTAAAAGCGCTGCAAATATAGCTGCAATCGCTGTTGGCGGGGCACTGTATGAGCCTGGCAGCCAAAAGAATAAAAACAGACCTGCCTTTAAACTAAAGACGATTAAAAATAAAATCGCAACAGTCGTCATGACGCCATCCTGTCCAACCTCAGCAATGCGAACAGATAGATGAGCCATATTCAGTGTACCTGTCAATGCATATAAATAGGCAACTGCCACTAAAAATAAAAATGAAGAAATCAAGTTCACTAAGATATATTTGATTGATTCACGCAGTTGGCCTTTCGTACCACCTAACGAAATCAGGACATATGATGAAACAAGCATGACTTCAAAACAAACGAACAGGTTAAAAATATCACCTGTCAGGAAGGAACCATTCACACCAGTAATTAAAAATAAAAAGAGCGGATAAAAATAAAATAACTCTCTATCCTCTCCGATTGTTTTAAAGGCATAAACTAGACAACAAAATGCTACAACACTTGTGACCATAACTAAGATTACAGCTAACATGTCTGCAACCATACTTACACCAAATGGAGCTTCCCAGCCCCCTAATTGAAGAACTTGAATACCATCTATTTTAATTCGATGCATGAGCATCAAAGAAATCACAAATATACTGATGACCGCAACAAGACTAACCACTCTGTGCAGCTTTATATTTTTTCGAAATATCACCAAAATCATCCCCACAATTAGAGGAATGATTATTGGAAAAATGACTAAATTACCCATCGCTTTTACCTCTCAAGCTTCTAGTATCGTCCGTGCCTAACACCTTATACGCACGGTAGCTTAGTACTAAAAATAAGGCTGTTGTTGCAAAGTTAATGACAATTGCTGTTAAAAGAAGTGCCTGTGGCAATGAATCAACATAGGATAAGCCCTTTATTCCCAGCAAGGGAGGTCCACCTTTTTCAAGTCCTCCCATTGTAATTATGAGTAAGTTCACACCATGACCGAGGATAGATGTTCCTAAAATGATTCGTAATAGAGTTTTTGTTAAAATGAGATAAATCCCGATTGCAAATAAGATTCCTACTAGAATAGACATTAAAGTTTCCATTATCGATCATCACCTATACTCATAATAATTGTGAGCGATGTTCCAATGACTGCCAAGGCGACACCTACGTCAAATAAAACCGCTGAAGCGATCTCTGTTTCCCCGAAAACAGGAATCTCAATATATCCAAAGGTTTGTGTTAAAAACGGAGCACCAAAAAGCATGCTGCCAAACCCTGTTCCAACTGCGATTAATACCCCAATTGCTGCAACCACTTTAAAATCGAGGGGCAGATTTTTACGAACCGTTTCAATATCAAAGGTAAGGAACAGAAGAACCAATCCCGCCGAAAATGTTAAGCCTCCAATGAAACCACCGCCAGGATGGTGGTGACCGGAAACAAACAGGTTGATTGCAAATGTAAAAATGATGATAACTGCAACCTTTGTTACACTTCTTATAATGACATCATTCGGCTCCTTCATCTGATCCCTCCTTTGCTAAACGTAGCTTGATTAATGAATAAACACCAAGGCCGGCAATACTTAAAACCAGAATCTCTAGCATCGTATCAATCCCACGGAAATCAACAAGAATTGAATTGACGATGTTTTTTGCACCTGCAAGTTCATACGCATTTTCATAGTAGCCTGAAATCGAATCAAACAGTCGATTTCCATTTACCGATAACGCTACTATTGTCACTACCGCCCCCGCCCCAATGGAGATAATCGCATTTGTTAGCTTAAATGGGATTCGAGTTACTTCCTTGCGCAGCTGTGGTAAGTGATAAAAACATAATAGGAAAAGTGCTGTTGTCACAGTTTCTACAACTAGTTGAGTCAGCGCTAAGTCAGGAGCTCGGAATAGTACAAAGAAGAACGCAACCAAAAATCCAAGTGCCCCTACCGCAACGATGGACGAAATTCTCGTTTTTGAAAATAATACAGAAACAGCCGAAACCACCGCCGCAATCATAATGGCAATTTCAAAAAGTGTAACCGGGTTATCATTTGAAGAATCAACGGAAACCCCATCAAATAACCAGATGGATCCACCGACAGTTAGAATCATGAAGCCAAAAATATAAACAAGATAATCTCGAATAAAACCTGTCATGTAAAAGTTTGTAATGGAAGCAGAAATCTGCTCCATTTTATCTAAAACAAGATTGTATAGATTGTTTATCGTTATTGACTGTGGGTAGGTATTATAAACTCGGTACCATTTTCTTAAATTGAGATAAAGAATCGTCCCAAGAAGAACTACTCCGATTGTCATCCATAGTTCTGGACTCAAAAAACCATGCCAGGCTTCGATTTTAAGTTCCAACACTTCTGCCTCTGTGAGAACTGGCAATACGGATATGAGCGCCGGCTTTAATAAATAGGTTGCAAGGAGATTCGGGAAAAAGAAACCGATAATCACAAGCGAACCTAAAATAATCGGTGAAATCAGCATACCTAGAGGTGCTTCATGGACAACTCGATCATTATCAAGCTTATATTTCCCTCTAAACGTTTTAAATACAAGAATCATACAATAGATGAACGTAAATACACTTGCAACCCATGCAACAGCAGGAACGAGAACCCCTATCGTCCCCATGTGAAAGAAGTCCATTCTCGCAGCATTATTAACTGCTGCAAAAAACATTTCCTTACTTAAAAAGCCATTAAATGGAGGCAGTCCTGCCATTGAAAAGCCGCCTATTACTGTAAGCGTAAAGGAAATAGGCATAAGATGGATGAGTCCGCCGAGTCTTCGAATATCACGTGTCCCCGTTTCATGGTCAATGATCCCCACTACCATAAAGAGACTTCCCTTAAAGGTTGAATGGTTAACTAAATGAAAAATGGCTGCAAAGATGGCCGTTCCATAAATCACAGTCTCGTCTCCCAATCCGAAATACATGGCAGCAGAGCCAAGACCTAAAAGACTCATTATTAACCCTAATTGACTAATTGTTGAATAGGCCAATAGTGCTTTTAAATCGGTCTGGCGCACGGCATTGACTGACCCGTAAAGCAATGTAATTAATCCGACACCAGTGACAAGCCAAAACCAGACATTAGAACCCCCAAAAATAGGCGTTAAGCGTGCAACCAAATAAATGCCGGCCTTTACCATAGTGGCTGAGTGCAAATATGCACTTATAGGTGTTGGAGCTTCCATCGCATCGGGTAGCCAAATGCTAAACGGAAACTGTGCGGATTTTGTAAAAGCACCGAGTAAAATTAAGACCATTGCTGGTATGAATAAGGCACTTGAGTTAATCGCATCAACATTCAGCAGCATTTCACGAATGCTGTAGGTTCCTGAACTACTTGAAATCATAATTAGACCAGCAAGCATCGCTAAACCGCCAAAAATCGTAATCAACATTGATTTTTGTGCACCATAGCGTGATTTTTCCCGCTCATACCAATAAGCAATTAATAAAAAAGATGACACACTTGTCGTTTCCCAAAATACATATAAAACAAATACATTATCGGAGAACACTAAACCGAGCATCGCTCCCATAAACATCAGTAAATATACGTAAAAGTTATGGAGTTCTTCACGTTCCTTTGATAAATAAAAAATGGAATATAAGATGACGAGTGCACCTATACCTGTTATTAACAAACCAAAAATTAAACCTAAACCATCGATATACGTTGTGAAATTGATATCATAGGAAGGCATCCAAGGAATGCTAGTGATGATGGTATTCCCGTTTGCAATAGTGGGAATAAATGTTATAAGATAAGAAAATATCAGAAGTGGCACGAAGAAAACGAACCAGCCTGTATGAATGCGCGGGGTAAACTTTTTATATAATATAGGAACAAACACGGCAAAAATAAATGGCAGCATGATTAAAAAATGGAACCAATACAATGGAATCCCCTCCTTAAAAACGGATATTTTTTACAAATCTGCTTAATGGATTGACTCATTTTGTAGCATGCGATATAGTCATACATAGTTTATAAATATAAGAACAATTTTTTTTACTTTTAACTTATTTCAGCAGGAGTTTTAACCCTTCAGAAATAGGTTATGCCTCAGGCGGATGCCTCGATTTTTCAAAGGAATATTTTCGAGCAGGTAAGATTAAAGACTAAAAGCGCCATTTCCTGTGGCAAC